>JAGAWD010000016.1 GCA_017941585.1 Olsenella sp.
GAGGCGTTCAGGGCGCGCGTCGCATAAGGGCGTGTCGCGCCGGCCAGTTCTGAACCAGCATGCGCGAGGGGTGACGACGGGTCGTCCCACGCATCTCATATCTTCTCGAAATTGACTGTAATTGATAGCGATTGTCAGTACAGACAATGTAGATGTATGTACGTCTGCTATCATTCGCATAGAGAAAAAAAGGAGGGAATATGTCTAGCTCAACGGTCACCATTCGAATCGACGAGAATCTCAAGCGGGAGGCATCTGCCGTCGCAGACTATTACGGGCTGGACTTGTCCTCCGTAACGCGTGCGTTCTACAAGCAGATGGTCAACACGCATCGCATACCCCTGACCTTTGCTCCCGAGGAGCCCAATGAGGAGAGCCTCGAGGCGATCGCCGAGGGGGACGCATTCCTCGCGTCTGGCAAGAGGGGGCGCTACGCAAGCGGACGTGACCTGCTCGATGCGGCGATGTCCTAATGGGGCGGCTTTCCGCGGACTTCTCGTCGGCGTTTCGCAGGGATCTCAAAAAGAAGGCCAGAAAGCGCGGTTGGGACCTCTCGGAGCTCGAAAGGGTCATCGACCTCGTCCTTGAGAACTCCGCCGAGACACTTGAGGTCCTCAGGCGGCGGCACAACATGCACAGCCTTTCAGGAGCTGGTCAGGTCGAAAAGAGTGTCATGTCGCAAACGCTGGCGACTGGCTGCTGATTTGGTCCTCGAACGACGAGGTTGCGTTCTTTGAGCGGACTGGCAGCCATGATGAGTTGTTCAGGTAGGGCGCAAGGCCTTCCTCGTCCGCCGCTTCCTGCGGCGCGTGCAGTTCTCGCATTTGCCATGGGCGCGACATCGCTTGGTCCGACCGCCCGCGAGGCCTAGTCGCCCGCGAGGCTTAGTCGCCCGCGAGGCCTACCGTCCGCGTCGGTCGCTCGGTCCCGCCCGCCGCGCCGGCCACATGCGCAACGCGGGCAGTGTACACTTCCCTTGTCGGAGGGAGCGTGCGTGAGAAAGTCGTTCGTCATAGTCCTGGGGGACCATAAGGGTGCGTTTCTCGAGGTGGATCGCATCTTCAGCGATCTTGCGCTCGACATCGTGCGCGTGAGCTATAACAAGGTCGTCGACGTGCACACCTGCTTCGTCGAGGCGGAGGGTCCGGAGCGCGCGCTCGCGGCGGCCGAGGAGCACATTCGCGAGCTGGGGCTCTTTCCCTCGCAAAACCACGTCGGCACCGTCCACCTCGTCGAGTTCGAGATGCGCAACCGCCCCGGCGTCCTTCGCCCCACGCTCGAGCTCATCGACCGGTTCGACTTCAACATCACCTACTTCGACGCGCGCGTGGTGGGCGAGGGCACCCCCGAGGCGGTGCAGCACGTGCAGATGGGGCTCTACGTGGAAGACGAGCGCTTGCTGGAGGGCTTCGTCGAGCTCTCGAACGAGATCTGCCCCACGCGGCTCGTGCCCTACGACAAGACCACGCGCATCCTCGACAACAACCTCTTCTACGTTGCGTTCGCGCGCGAGATGAGCGAGAGGTTCGCGCTCGGCGAGGCCGAGGAGCACCTCGTCATGGTGAACGCGAACCGCATCATCCAGAACCTCGAGCGCACCAACTCCGACCCGTACCGTCCCTTCGACTACCTGCGGCAGTTTGCCAACACCGTCGCCGGAAACCGCGGCGACGCCTACCGCGAGAACACGCGCGTGAGCGAGTTCACGACGGCCGGCGCCGCGCATGGTGCGCGCGGCGTGCGCGGCGTGCTCATCGAGCCGCCCTGCGGGAGCAACACCTGGGTCTTCGACTGCGACGAGTGCCTTCTCGCAATCGATACGGGCTACGCCTGCTACCGAGAGGAGATCCTCTCGATCCTGCGCGAGCGCTTCCCCGACTGGGACGAGCGCCGCCGCGAGCTCTTCCTCACGCACGGCGACGTGGACCACGTGGGCTGCTGCGACCTCTTCGACCGCGTGTGGGCGGTCGGGCGCACGATGGACACCTTCCGCATGCAGCTGAGGGGCGAGCCCGACTGGCGTGCGCGCAACCACATGCACGAGCCCTATCTGCAGATCACCAACCTCGCGACGAGCTATCGGCCGCCGTGGCTCTCCAACTTCACGTGCCTGGGCCGGCGCGACGAGGCGTCGGCGGCGCTCATCGCCCCCACGCTCGACACGTCCACGGGCGAGCCCGCCTACCTCGACGTTCCGCCATTCCACTTCGAGGTGTGGGAGGGCGCGGGCGGCCACGTGCGGGGCGAGACGGTCCTCATCGACCGCGTGCAGCGGGTGTGCGTCTCGGGCGACATCTTCATCAACATCCATGGACAGACCAAGCCCCAGCGCGCCTTTAACCTGCTGGCACCGTTCTTGATGACGTCGGTTGACTCCGTGCCCGACCTCGAGCGCGAGGAGCGCAAGTTCTTGTTTACCCTGCTCGACCCAGGGGAGTGGCAGGTCCTCGGCGGGCACGGCGCGCTTCTCGAGTATACGCGGAAGGAATAGCGCGCCGCAGTGGGCCGTGCCCGTACCCGTGCCCATGCTCGTGCCGCCGCGCCCGGTCCTGCCGTGCGTATGCCGCGGTACGCGTTTCGCCGCGCCTGGGCTTACCCCTCGGACCCAACGAGTTTGAGCCCTATGATGCAGCCCACGAGGCCGCAGATGAGCAGGATGCGAACGGGCGACGCGCTCTCCGTTCCGGTCGCCATGCCGTAAATGACGGTGAGCGCGGCGCCGATGCCGGTCCATACGGCGTAGGCCGTGCCCATGGGTAGGGTCTTCGACGCGAAGGCGAGGCCGGCCATGCTGCCCACGATTCCGAGAGCGAACACGATGGTGGGGATTGCGTGGGAGAAGCCATCCGACTTGCCGAGGGCAATTGCCCAGACGGCCTCAAGGGCTCCCGATGCAACGAGTACGAGCCAGTCCATGTGAACCTCCAGGTGCGTAGTGCCTTTGCGGCGGGTGAGCGGTGCATGGAGCTGCGTGCGGCGCGACGGGTGCGCTGCGCATGCGACTCGCATGCTTGGGTGTCGCCGTCTTTTCTCGCCTGGTACGGCTGCCTCGTCAGGGTCGTGTCGACGGGAGAATGGTAGCACGCCGGGCGCACCGTTCGCGACGCCTGCTCATGGCAGTCGGCTGCATGAAACTTGCCTTCGTGCGACGCGAGGCCACCAGCCTTGCATGAAACTCGCCTTCGTGCGACGCAAAATGGGCCCAAGACACTAGTTGCACTTTTGTTCTGCATAGTCTTTCGATGTTAACTGGGGAAACCCTAACTATTATGCAGGATATTTCACTCGTAGACTCCAGGATTGAAAAACTACGTCGCACGAAGGCGAGTTTCATGCAAAGACGGCCCCGTTGCGTCGCACGAAGGCGAGTTTCATGCATCAAAGTTGCAACGAGGCGAGGAATCGAGATAGCTGCATGTGTTAGCGCGCCTCAACCCCTGCGATCCGGGGGCCACCCAAAGAGGCGGCTTCGTGCGGCGAGCGCCTAAAGATAAAGAAGGCCCACGGACTCGGCGACGCGAGCCCGTGGGCATGTGCAAGATTTCGAGCGAACGAGATTCGAGCGGTGCTGTGACGAGGTGCCTAGCCCATCAGGCTCAGGAACACCGAGACGAACGCGATGATGACGCCCACGATCGACTCGCCGCCCAAGACGCCGGAGGCCACGACGAGTCCGGCGCTCTGGCTCTTCTCGGCGAGGGCGCGCTGCTCGTCCTCGGGGAGGTTGGCGTGCCTCGCAGCCATGACCTTGTCGTAGACGAGCTTGACGAGGGCGCCGAGGAAGCTGGAGACGGACATGTAGACCGGCAGGTAGACGCCGAGTCCGACAAGCATGGCGGGAAGCTTGGCCCAGTAGAGGGCGATGCCGGCGGCGAGGCCGCAGACGAAGGCCGGCACGCTGGGGATGCCGGAGACCATCGTCGCGACGACGGAGGCCTGCGCGGAGACGAAGTCCTTGCCGGGCCCGAAGGCGTCGGGGCCGTAGGCGGAGACGAGCGCGACCATGACGGCGGCGGAGACGAGCGCGCCGATGATGCCGCCGATCGCCTGGCCGAGCCACTGCGCGCGCGGGTCGGTCCCGAGCAGGTGGCCGGCGCGGAAGTCGTTCATGACGTCGCCGGCGAGTCCGCAGGCGACAGCCACGATGCCGGCCACGAAGAAGAGCTGGACCTGCGTGGACTGGCCGAGCGCCGCCACGGCGAGCAGCACGATGAGGCCGAAGATCTCCATCGGGTCGATGCCGGTCTGGCCGCAGGACTGCGCGCTCATGATTGTGGTGACAAAGGTGAGCAGCACCACGACGACGGCCGGCAGCGGCCCCAGGCCGAGCGCGAAGCTGACGAGCACGGCGACGGCCGCGGCGGCAAGCC
>JAGAWD010000179.1 GCA_017941585.1 Olsenella sp.
CCTCGACAACCACGGCGAGAGGGGCGACGCCTGCGTCGAGGTGGGGGATACCGGCATCAAGGCGGGACCCACGTCCACGGTCGTCGGCGCGCTCCTCCTCAACGCGGTCATGGTCGAGGTCGCCTGCGAGCTCGTTCGCAGGGGGATGGAGGAACCGCCCGTGTTCAGCAGCGCCAACCTCGACGGCGGGGACGAGAGGAACGCCATGCTCGCCGAGCGCTACCGGGACCAGATCCGATACCGTTTCTGAGGCGTCTTTTTGCGCCTGCCCGTGCAGCAATCGCGCGTGCTGCCCACGCAAGCCTTTTGCCCACGCAAGCCTTTTCCGGCATCGACGCTGGCGCCTCCGTAATGTTCAAGACGCCGAGGGAAATCTTGGGGTCGGGAAAACGGTGCGAGTGGGGCCGGAACCGCAGCGCAAAACGGAGCGAGCGTGTCTGTCCCAGGTCCAAAACCCGCTCGAGTGGACGATTGGTCTTGGGCTCCAGGCGCAAAGCCGGCCCGAGTGGACGACTGCCCGAGGCGCCCAGGCGCAAAAGTGGCTCCAGTGGACGATTGGCCGAGGCGCCCAGGCGCAAAAGTGGCTCTAGTGGACGACTCCAGGCGCAAAACCCGCTCGTGTGGACGATTCGGGAATCCACGCGAGGCCATTTTGCGCCTGGGGCAATCCACGCGGAGCCATTTTGCGCCTGGGGCGGGTCGGCGGGAATCCATTCGAAGGGGTTTGCGCCTGGGACAGTTCACTCGACGGCATTTTGCGCCGGAGGCTCCGAGATAACCAGTTCACTCGAGGCCGTTTTGCGCCGGTACCTCCAGACAAAAGGTCCAGGGAGCCAAAGTTCATAACCGTGCCACCTGGAAGCCAGCGTAGCTTGGCCGTCGGTCATGGTATGCCTGCCGTCGCGGAGTCGAGTCATGACCCATTTCCTCACTGGCCCACTGGTTAGCAACAGTGCCGACGTATGGGTGACGGCAGCGGCGGCGACCAGCCAGGGTGACCAGCGGGGGTGACCAGCGGGGGCGACCAGCGGGAGGGCGACTGTTGCCGACCGCGCAGGCGGCCGCCGGATACTGACGGCGCAGCCGCGGCGGGAGCGCCGGCGTGAATCAGAACTGCGCCGCCAGCTCCTCGGCGAGGGCGTCGATCTGCGCGCGGGAGTCGTCGGAGAGGGCGCCCCTCACGGTCACGTTGTTCTCGGCGAAGGTGATGTCGGCGCACTGCTCCATGAGCGCTCGCATCCCCTTCGTGGCGGCCGGCATCCAGGTGCCGTTCTCGACGAAGGCGACCGTGCGCTTCTGGAACGCGTGGTCGAGCAGGTGATGGATGAACTGGTCCATGGCGGGGAAGACGCCGCCGCAGTAGGTGGTCGTGGCGAGCACGAGGTGGCCGTGGCGGAAGGCGTCCTCGACGGCCTCCGCCTGGTCGTCTCGGGCGAGGTCGGTCACGACGACGCGCGGGCAGCCCTTCTCCTCGAGCTTTGCCTCGAGAAGCTCGACCGCCTGCTTGGTGTGGCCGTACACGCTGCTGTAGGCGATCACCACGCCCGGCGTCTCCACGCCGTAGCTCGACCACGTCTGGTACTGGCCGAGGTAGTGCTCGAGGTTCTCGGTGAGGACGGGGCCGTGGAGCGGGCAGATGACCTCGATGTCGAGGTTTGCCGCCTTTGCCAGCACCTTCTGCACCGCGGGGCCGAACTTGCCGACGATGCCGAAGTAGTAGCGCCTGGCCTCGCAGTCCCAGTCCTCCTCGACGTCGAGCGCGCCGAACTTGCCGAAGGCGTCGGCGGAGAAGAGCACCTTGTCGTGGGCGTCGTAGGTGAAGATGACCTCGGGCCAGTGCACGTTGGGCGCGGCGACGAAGGTGAGCTCGCGCGTGCCGAGCGAGAGCGTGCTGCCCTCCTTCACCACGATGGAACGCCCCTCGAACTTGGTGCCGAAGTAGTTCTGCATCATGTTGAACGCGCCCATGCTGGCCACGACCTCGGCCTTAGGATAGCGCTCCATGAAGGTGGCGACGTTGGCGCCGTGGTCGGGCTCCATGTGCTGCACGACGAGGAAGTCGGGCGTGCGGTCGCCGAGCGCGGACTCGATGTTGGCGATCCACTCGTCTCCGAAGTTGGCGTCGACGCTGTCCATGATCGCGATCTTCTCGTCGATGATGGCGTAGGAGTTGTATGCCATGCCGTTGGGCACGATGTACTGGCCCTCGAACAGGTCGAGCTCGTGGTCGTTCACGCCGATGTAGGTGATGCCGTCGACAATCTGCTGCATGGTGATGTGCCTTTCGTCGGAATCGTCGCTCTGGAA
>JAGAWD010000180.1 GCA_017941585.1 Olsenella sp.
AATCTCAGGCACAAGAGGGTACGTCGGAATGTCTCGTGGGGAGGACAGCGTGGACAACAGCTATGACATCTCGGTCGAGGCGGGCGTGACGCCTCTTCTCGGCGAGGACGAGCTCCGCGCTGACTGCGACCTCGTCCTTTCGAGTGAGGGAATCGAAAGGCCCTGCATGGTCTCCATCTCCATCGTAAGCGACGAGCGCATTCACGAGCTGAACCGATCCTGGCGCAATGTCGATGCCCCCACTGACGTCATCTCGCTCGAGTGCGAGAGCCCAAGTGATCCTGACCTTGCTCCAGGCGAGTCCTGCGAGCTGGGCGACATCGTTCTTGCCCCCGCCTACATCACCCGCCAGGCAAATGACTTCAACACGACACCCGAGGACGAGTGCAGGTTGCTGCTCGTCCACGGGATGCTGCACCTCTTGGGATACGATCACCTCGAGGATGAGGAGGCCGAGGTGATGGAGGCCAGGGAGGACGAAATACTTTCGAGAATCAAGTGTGATCGAGCCGTCTGTCACGTGGATCTCACGAGGCATAGGGACGGTGATACGCAATGATTCCCGGCAAGGGACCCAATCACCCCTCCTTCAAGCGCAGCTTCCTCTTCGCCCTGCAGGGCTTTAGGACAGCCCTCAACCAGGAGCGCAACATCAAGGTCATGCTTGGTGGTGCCGCCTTCGCGGTTGTCATGGGAATCGTTCTGCGCCTTGATCCGCTGAGCTGGGCCGTAGTGTTCGTCTGCTGCGGCGTCGTCCTTGCCGCAGAGCTTACCAATACGGCCATCGAGACGGTTGTCGATCTCGTCTCGCCCGAGTTCCATCCGCTTGCGGGCCGCGCAAAGGACATTGCGGCCGCGGCCTCCTGGGTGCTCTGCCTCTTCGTGGCCCTCGCGGGCATCTGCGTCTACGCTTTCGCCCTCTACCGGCTTATCCTCTCTCTTTGACCACCAATTCCGCAGGATCTCGTCGCGCTTTTCGCATTATGAGGTATGACCATGGACATCGCTTCAGACAATAAAAAGGACCAGCCGTTTACTAGTGGCTTCGTGGCGTTGGTTGGCCGACCGAGCGTAGGGAAGTCAACTCTTCTCAACGCAGCCGTGGGCGGCAAGCTCGCCATAACGAGCCCCGTTGCGCAGACCACGCGACGGCGCATGCGCGCGGTGGTCAACACCGAGCACTCGCAGCTCGTCATCGTGGACACGCCCGGCCTGCACAAGCCCAAGGACGCACTTGGAAAGGAGCTCAACAAGGTCGCCCTCGGCGAGCTTGCGGACGTAGACGCCGTCGCCTTCCTCGTCGACGCCACCAAGCCGGTCGGCAGGGGAGACGAGTGGGTAGCCAGGCACGTCGAGGCCTCGCGCGCGCCCTTCAAGGTGCTCGTGATCACAAAGGCAGACATTGCCACCCCTGAGCAGGTCAAGTCCCAGCTCGAGGCCGCCTCTGCGCTCGCGCGCTTCGACGAGACGCTCGTGCTGTCCGCGAAGGAGGGCTTCAACGTCGACTCCTTCGTCTCGCTCATCTCCGCGCACCTCCCCGAGGGGCCGCGCTGGTTTCCCGAGGACATGGACTGCGACGCCACCGACGAGGACCTCGTCGCCGAGTTCGTGCGCGAGAAGCTCCTCAACAACCTTCGCCAGGAGGTGCCGCACTCCGTCGGGGTCGTCTGCGACGACATCGAGTGGGCGAAGGACGGGCATGCCTCCATCTCCGCCACCATCATTGTCGAACGCGAGGGTCAGAAGGGCATCGTCATAGGCCACGGCGGCAAGATGATAAAGAAGGTCGGCATCGAGGCACGCAGGGACATCGAGCGGCTCTTTGACTGCAAGTGCTATCTCGACCTGCAGGTTCGCGTGCGCCCGGACTGGAGGCGCGACCAGAATGAGATCCGGCGCATGGGCCTCGAGGCCGAGTAGGCCATGGCGACAAGGCGCTCTCGCAGGGTTCGCTGCATCGTCCTAGACAAGACCAAGCTCGGCGAGCAGGACCTCATCCTCACCATGCTCTCCCAGTCGGGCGAGCGGGTGAGCGCCGTCGCGCGAGGGGCACGCAAGCCGGGAGGCAGGCTCGCCTCCCGCTGCGATCTGTTCTGCGAGATTGACCTACTGCTCGCGCATGGGCGTGGGCTCGAGATTGTGGCGGAGGCGTCCCTTCTCGACGGACACGTCGGCCTGAGGGGCGACCTTGCGCGCGTGAGCGCGGCCTCGGCCGTCTGCGAGGTGGCGCGCCTCACGTGCTTCGAGGAGGCGGAAGACCCCTATCTGCACCCGATCTGCTCCCGTGCCCTGAGGGCGTGCGAGGAGGCGGAAGACCAGGCGAGGCTCGACGTCGTCGTCTCCGCATATGTCTTTAAGGTCCTCGCCCACGGCGGGTGGAAGCCCGAGCTTTCGAGGTGCGTCGCCTGCGGAGACGAGGACGTATCCCACTTCTCCGCCGCCGCGGGCGGCGTGCTCTGCTCGAGTTGTGCGCGAAACGTGCCGGGTGCCGAGGAGATGGGTCGGGGCGACCTTGAGATGGTCCGCGCGCTCCTGTCCTCGACGTTCGACAGCCTTCTTGCGCGCGAGGTGAGCCTGCGTTCCTCGACGATGCTTGTCGGACTGGCGCACGTGTGGGCTGCAACGCACCTCGATGCCAGATTGCGTGCGCTCGAGTTCATGCTGAGCGTCTAGGTCGTCGACATTCTCGTCGCGCATGACGCACGTTTGTGTGCAACGTGCGAGGATTCGTGTGTTTTTGCCCGGCTGTGCCTCTGGGCTTTTGCTTTGCCGGGTTTTCGTGGTATTCTCATTCGGTCAGTACCCCGTACTTGGTGGCTCGCCCATTGCCAGACGGCCAACCCAGTTCGGGGCGTATCTATGTGAAAGGGGTTCCAAATGGCAATCAGCAAGGAGCGCAAGGCCGAGCTCATCAAGCAGTACGGCAAGAACGAGCACGACTCCGGTTCGCCCGAGGTCCAGGTCGCTCTTCTCACCGAGCGCATCCGCGAGCTCACCGAGCACGTGAAGGTGCACATCCACGACCACCACACCCGCCGCGGCCTGCTCATGCTCGTCGGCAAGCGTCGTCGCCTCCTGTCCTACATCAAGAAGCAGGACATCGAGAACTATCGCTCGCTCATCAAGAGCCTCGGCATTCGCGACAACATCCAGTAACAAGGTGTTAGGAGGGAGCGCCAGAAGGGCGCTCCCTTGCTATAGACGGCCCGCCTGCGATGTGGCAGGCGGAGATAAGAGGAAAAGAAAATGGCAAAGGTAACACACGAGTTCGACCTGTTCGGCAAGCACTACAAGCTCGAGACCGGCGAGCTCGCAAAGCAGGCGACGGGGGAGTGCCTCGTCTCCTGCGGCGACTCCACCGTGAACGTCACGGTGGTCGTCTCGAAGGAGCGCAAGAACTACGACTTCTTCCCGCTGACCGTCGACTTCATCGAGAAGATGTACGCCGTCGGTCGCATTCCCGGCGGCTATCTCAAGCGCGAGGCGCGCCCCTCCGAGAAGGCAACCCTCACCGCACGCATGATCGACCGCCCCATCCGCCCCTCCTTCCCGGACGGGTTCCGCAATGAGGTCCAGATCGTCGCCATGCCGCTCGTCGCCGACCAGGAGAACTCGGTCGACACCATCTCCATCATGGGCGCGAGCGCGGCTCTCACCGTGAGAGGCGTCCCCTTCGAGGGTCCTCTCGCCTGCGTGCGCATCGGCCGCAACGTCGACACGGGCGAGTTCATCGTGAACCCGACCTACGAGGAGCGTGACAACTCCGACCTCGACCTCGAGCTCGGCGGCTCCGCGACCTTCATCTCCATGCTCGAGGCGGGCGCGAGGGAGATCTCCGAGGAGGACATGCTCGCCGCCATGGCCTTCGGCCAGGAGGCGATCGCCGCCTTCTGCGAGGAGCAGAGGAAGTTCTTCGACAAGGTCGTCGAGGCTAACGGCCCCTTCCCCGAGCGCGAGTACATCCTCGACGAGCCCGTCCCCGAGGTCCACGACAGGGTCTTCGCCCACTTCGACGAGATGTCCGCCGCCCTCAAGGACGCCGACAAGCAGTCCCGCATGGGCAAGGTCGAGGACCTGAAGGACGCCATCCGCGCCGAGTTCACCGAGGACGAGCAGCTTGAGTGGGAGCGCGAGATCCCCGTCGAGCTCAAGAGCCTCGAGAAGCACGCCATGCG
>JAGAWD010000181.1 GCA_017941585.1 Olsenella sp.
CGGTTTCTACCGAGTGGGGTAAGATTCGCTCCAATATCGACAGTAAGATTCAAGCGATAGAGTCCGAGATTCGCACTAAGTGGTCGGCGATCAAGTTCACCACGCAGGCCGCATGGGCCAACGTCTCCAACACCGTGAAGACGTACATGAACACAGCGAGCAGCGTAGTCTCCACGATCGTCAACAACATCGGGAACAGCATCCGCACAGGGTTCAACAATGCATACAACTTCGTGAGCGGGATCTTCGGCAACATCTTCGGGGCGATCCAGTCCAAGATGCAGCAGGCCGCAAACTTCGTTCACAGCATCATCCAGCGTATCCAGGGCTTTTTCAACTTCAGTTGGAGCCTCCCACACCTGAAGCTGCCCCACATCTCGATCAGCGGGCACTTTTCCATCAACCCGCCAAGCGTGCCCCACTTCTCGCTCTCCTGGTACGCGAACGGCGGTCTGCCCCCGACCGGACAGCTCTTCGTGGCCCGCGAGGCGGGTCCCGAGATGGTCGGCACGATGGGCGGTCACAACGCGGTCGCCAACAACGACCAGATCGTCGAGGGCATCGAGGGCGGCGTCATGCGCGGCTTCATAAAGGCAATGGCGCTCAGCGGGGGCAGTGACAGACGCAACGAGGACCAGGGAGAGATGGTCGTGACCATGGACGGTCGCGAGGTCGCCCGTGCCCTGGTACCGCATTTCGAGGACATGGACCGCACGGGCGAGTGGTCGTTCGCCACAGCATAGGGGGTGTGACATGGCGATGTTGGCAGTTGGGGTGGATCCAGACAACCTCAGAGAGATCTCCATGGATCCCTCCGTCATGGACTGGGGCCTTCAGGACATCAGCGCCTCGGACGCGGGGCGCGTGCACGACGCGGGGAACAGCATGTACAAGATGCGGACCTCGCAGAAGCGCAAGCTCAACCTCACGTGGGCGGAACCTACCGCAGCGCAGACGGCTGAGATCCTTCAGGCCTTCAACCCCGAATACATCTGGGTTCGTTACCCGGACGCGATGAGCGGTGCCTTGGAGACTCGGGAGTTCTATGTCGGGGATAGGTCTGCGCCGGTGCGCTGGTACCAGCTCCCAGGCAGGGAGAACCGCTACAAGACGCTGAGCTTCAACATTATCGAGAGGTGACGGGATGCTGAGCGTAAGTCAAGGGTTCAGGGATGCCGTCGCACTGGGGCGGAGGGTGGAGCTGAAGGCCACCCTCTCCCTCGGTGACGGCATGGTGGTGGAGCTGGAAGGCAAGGACTTCGCCATGGGCGGATACAGCCTATCCGGCTCCACGTCATCCCTCAGCAAGTTCGAGATCGGGTCCGCTGTGATCGGCACCGCGAAGGTGACCCTCGCGAACTACGACCAGCGCTGGAACGATGTCATGTTCTCAGGCTCCACCATAGTCGTCTACGTCGGCTACGAGGTTGATGACGAGGTGGAGTGGCTGCTCAGGGGCAGCTACGGCATCGAGCAGCCCAAGAGCTACGGTGCGACCATCGAGCTTTCCTGCTACGACAACATGCGCCTCTTGGAGCACCCATACTCCGAGATCGGCACCATCTACCCCGCGACGCTCGGCACGATCGCGGCTGACATCTGCGCGGGATGCGGACTGACTCTGCTCACGCCCGAGTTCCAGCACCACGACTACGAGGTTCGGGCCAGGCCGGAGGACACCGACGCATCCTGCATCGAGGTCATCGGATGGGTCGCCCAGGCCGCAGGTTGCTTCGCGGACGTCGATCCGCAGGGGCGTCTGCGGATCCGCTGGTACAACGTCGAGTCATTCGACACCGAGAACGCGCATGCCGAGGTTACGGCCATCAAGAGCCACAACGTGAACGTATCCGAGGTCGGAATCAGCGGCCTCCACGTCACGGCATGGCGAGCGCCGTCCGACAACGGCACGTACAAGGAGGGAGAGAGTTCCCTCTACGGCATCGACGGGTATGTGCTGAAGATCTCCAACAATCCGCTCGTCGAGTATGGGCGGGCCGAGGAGGTCGCGCAGATGCTCGGACCGGCGATCGGCGACATGTGGTTCAGGCCGCTCACGGCAACCGCAATCGGAGACCCCACGGTCGAGCCGGGGGAGGCGGTCATCCTCACCGACGAGCACGGGAGGAGCTATCGGACGTGGGCGACCCAGCTCACGTGGAAGGCCTCCGGCAGCATGAACATCTCATGCGGTGCCGAGGTCACGTCCCGCGTTGACCAGCCGAAGCGGAGGAGCGCGTCACAGGTCGCGAGCCAGGACCTCACCAAGGTCCTCGAAAAGGTCGGTCCGGACAACTTCTACATGTATCACGGAGAGAACGCGGACCCCTTGTCCGTCACCACGGAGAGCACCGTCGCGAACATCAAGTTCGCCACGGTGGCCGACACCCGAATCGCCCTCAACGTCACGGTAGAGCACGAGATGAACCTCGACGGGGATGTCGTTGGCCGCATCTACGTCAACGGGACCTGCATGAAGACGATCGAGGTCTACGAGGCGAGGGGCAAGGCCGTGCTCGACTTCATGTGGAACTACGAGTTCTCGAAGGACCGCACATACGACCTCTTCCTTACCTTGGAGACGGTCGGGGTCATCTCGCAGATCCGCGAGAACGACGCAGACAACCAGACGTTATGGAACCGCTCGCGCGCCAACTCGAAGGTCTACTGGCAGGAGCTTGCGGAGGCCGAGACGTGGGACTCCATGCAGACCGGCACATGGGAAAGGTGGGCGTCCGGCAGCGCCGCCTCCGGCACATGGGCCGCTCTCATGGCGGAGGACGAGCTTGACTGGGACGTCATCGAGCCGGTCGCCACGCGGCCAACCCTGACGATCGAGCCGCAGAGGGGCCAGATGGTGCTCTTCGGACGAGGCCTCGCGCGAATCGACTCCTGGGATGGCGTCGTTCACCTCTACGAGACCTTGCGCCCGCTCTCGCTCAAGAGCCTCGGCCTCGTCGTCGGCTACTCCGAATCGCTCGAAGCGGACGCGCACACGCCGCTTCCGGCTGGTATCTCCGAGACGGTCGGCCTCTCGCTCGTGCAACCGGGCCTCGTCGTCGGCTACTCGGAGGGGATCGCGTTCGGCGAGGATTCTGAGACGGTGTGGGCGGCGGATCTCGTCTACGACTCGGCTGCTATTCACGCATCCGGAGCTACGTGGTCGGCCTCCGCAGCCGCGACGGTTGACACGGTTGACTTCGGCCTCGACAGGACCGTCCGGGGCATCGCCTCGGTGGCGGTCGCCACGTCGGGTGACATCGCATTCTGCCTCAGCTTCGACGAGGGGCAGACCTGGTGCGCCGCCATGGACGCGGACTCCCTCAACGCCAAGACCGACTGGCCCGAGCCGCCGCTCAGGATCCGCATGGACATGGAGGCCGGGTCCCGAGTCAACGGACTGACCATCAACTACGAGAGATAGGAGCACCCATGAAGGGACACGCCGAGATCATTCTCACCGACGTCGAGACCGGGGAGGTGAGCACATACCACGAGGACAACATCGTGACCAATGCCGTCCAGGACCTCATCAGACTGAACCCAGCAGGCCTCAACTTCTCGGGCATCCCATGGGGGCTGCCCATCTGCCCCAACGCGATCGGCGGCGTGCTGCTGTTCGGGGAGGAGATCGAGGAGGACGCTGCCAAGTACTACGCGCCGACCGACGCCATCCCGGTCGGCTACGCGAGCAACGGGGCGGACACCAGCTCGGACCCCAAGCGCGGGAGCTACAACGCCAACGAGTCCTACCGCACAGACAACGGATACCGCCTCGTGTTCGACTTCGGCACGTCCGACGCATGCGGAGAGATCAAGTGCGTGTGCCTCACGTCATCGGACGGTGGCCGCGCGTACTTCGGCTCCCGCTACCAGTCCGACCCATGCTGGTACAAGAGCATCTACAGCAACTACTGGGACGTGGACGACTCGCTCGGCCTCGACGCGCAATACGAGTCGATGAGGGCCTTGGACGGCAGCTACGCCTATGGCGCGCGCAACCTCTCGGCCTACGGCATTGAGTGGAACCGCTGGAAGAAGCACGTCAACGACCTTCCGCTCGGGCAGGGCAACGGCATCGTGCAGGCCACGCTTGAGACGACCAACCTCTACACGGACGGCTACTTCAACCCATCGGGATACACCAACCAGCAGGGAGAGCTTTCGCCGACCTACGACCGAACCCTCTATCCCACTTACTTCTCGGACCGCGCGGGGTCCGCATGGGACGAGTGCGACTACTACCGGTGGTACTGGGTGGCTGGCACCGGGAGCATCAGGCTATGCCGCGTGCGCAACGGGACCCTCTCCGAGTGGGCCATGGAGTACTCGGGCGTCACGTTGGCGAAGGCGAGCCTCGCGACGATTGCGGGAGGCTACATCTACGCATGGAAGTCAGACGGCAAGGGCGTCTACAAGCTGCACCTCACCGATCCCACCGACGTCACGCTCATCCCGCTCCCCAGCGGCACGGGGCAGGGTTCGGAGATGCGAGCCATCAGCTCGCCGTTCAACGGGGACGGCCCGCTCTACGTCACGTGGCGCTACACAGTGGGCAGCGCGTACACGGACTACGCAGCGCTCATCTTCGACACAGTGATGGAGCGCACCTACTACGGCTACTCGTGGGGCTACGCCTGGAACAGTTCGGGCTACATGGGACGCTGCCTGCGAGTCGGTCCCTACGCCCTGCGCACGTACCGCTACTCAAACGGTGACTACGGGTGGCAGCTCCTCGTGGTGGCACCGTACCTGGCGACCATCAACAACCTCGCAACGCCCATCCAGAAGACGGTCACGCAGACCATGAAGATCGTGTACACGCTAACGGAGGAGTAGGCCATGGCAACATCAACTACTAATTACGGCTTCAGCAAGCCCGCATACGCCGACCGCGCGGACATCGGCGTCATCAACGACGACCTCGACGCGATCGACTCCACCATCAAGGAGGTCGAGGGCAAGGCGGACGGTGCCCAGACCGCCGCTGACGAGGCCCAGCGACTCGCCGGGGAGGCCCAGGAGGCGGCGGACAGCGCCCTAACGGCTGACAGCCAGCTCAACGCGGCCAAGCTCACCGGCATCGTGCCTGACGCGAGCGTCCCCGCCTCGGCACACGACGTCATCGAGGCATACGTGGTGGGGGCAACGGTACTCGCCGCGAGCTGGCTCTCGCTCACTGACGGTGGCGCGCCGCTCACCCCGCAGAGGAACCGCCTCTACGTGGTCGTGAGCGAGGGCACCTACCTCAACAGGACCTACCGCTGGAACGGGTCCGCATACGTCAACATCGACAACCAGCCCACGGTAGCCTCGCAGGCGCAGGCCCTCGCGGGCACCGACAACGCGACCATGATGACGCCTCTTCGCACCAAGCAGGCGATCGACAACGCGGCGCTGACGGTTGACTCGGAGCTGAGCGAGACGAGCGCCAACCCCGTGCAGAACCAGGCGATCACGACGAGACTCAACGGACTGGCTGATGACCTAGAGGATGCGACGACGGACCTTCAGGCGAAGATCGACGCCATCCGCACCGCCATCCCCGAGTGGGACGAGGAGGCCGGGTGCTACACCAACGAGTCTATCGTGCGCTGGATGAACAGCTACAGCGACGGCGGGCTTGAGTACGGCGTCAAGACGCCCCTCTACGCATACTCTTCCCTCACGAGCGGCACCAAGATCGACGCGAACGCGGGACTCGTGCTTGAGGCATCCACCGAGACGTCGGTCGGCACCAACACCTACAAGGGCCGCAAGCTCTTCATGTGCCCGAGGGTCAACGGTGGCGTGCGCGTCGGCGGCGAGCCTTACGTCACGGCCATCGAGGACCTGCACGACCCCGATCACCCATTCGACGAGACCGCGAACACCTACGCGCTCACGTGCCCCTATTACCGCAAGGTGACGGAGGACAGCCGATACAAGTACAAGCGCATCAGCGAGGCCTACCACGAGGGCTACGAGCCGTGCGCGGGGATGTTCATGCCGGACGGCACCACCAAGCGGCCCTATATCCTGCGTGCGTGCTACATGGACTCGGACGGGACGATGGACTCCAAGAGCGGTACGGTACCCTCGGCGTGGTACAGCGCTGCGGTCGCGAACAGGGTCCAGCACTGCGCGAACAACGACTTCTCGTGGTCGAAGAACAATACGGCCAACGGCCTCACGTACCTTACGTTCGGCGACATCGCCTGGCAGGAGGACTTCATGGAGGTCATGCTCGGGGTGAAGGCCCCTCGCTCGAAGGCCGTGGGATGCGTCTCCTATTCCCTGCAATACACCGTGGCCGTTGCAGAGAGTGATGTGAAGCGAATCGTCCTCACGGATGCGCAAGCTGCCAACGTCGAGATCGGAAGCTCGCTCTCGGTGGGAGACAACTCTCAGGCGGACCGTTACTACGCCTCGATCCACAGCATCGCGAAGTCCGCGAAGGTGGTTTCTAAGACGCCTCTGGGGAGTGGGAGGACAGCCATCAATCTGGAACTTGACGCAACGATCACGACCACAGCCACCACGCGGGTCACGAGCATGCCGTGGCGAAATGGCACGTGCGACAACGTTCTGGGCACCTTCGGTGCCAGGACCACGGCGGCTCTCACCAACGGGAAGGAGCCGTTCAAGTTCCAGAACGTCGAGTGGGAGCTTGGCCTGTACGAGACGATCTGCAACATGTTCTCGACGAGCGTGAACGCAGACGGGAAGAACACCCACACGTTCCACATCGCACCTGACGTGAGCGCATGCACCGGCGTGAACCACGGCGCTGGCTGGACGGACCTAGAGCAGACCACGGTTGGCAACAACAATCAGTGGCTC
>JAGAWD010000182.1 GCA_017941585.1 Olsenella sp.
ACACGAGGCCATTTTGCGCCTGGGGCAATCCACGCGAGGCCATTTTGCGCCTGGGGCAATCCACGCGAGGCCATTTTGCGCCTGGGGGTCGGCGGCAGGAGTCATCCAACGAAAGTTTCAAGAAGACCGCCTTTAGCCAACGTTCCCACAGAAAGATAAAGACGAGGAGAGGTCCCGCAAGCAACGCCGGGACCCCTCCTGTTCTAGGTAGCCTCCATTGTACTGCGCAAGCGCTTCTCTAGCGCCTCTCCGCAGGCATGGTCCACGCATGCTGGTCGGTGTGGAGCAGCTCCTCGGCGCGCTCGGAGAGCGGTTCTCCAAGATAGTCGGCATAGACAGCCTTGATCTGCGGGTTCTCATAGGAGTTGCGATACTTCGCAACCTTGTCGAGCCCGTAGAGCTTCTGGCCTCGGACACCGGCAAGCTCGCATCCGTCGTGGATGGGCTGGCCGCCGCCGTTGACGCAGCCGCCGGGACAGGCCATCACCTCAACGAAGTCGTAGTGGACCTCGCCGGTCACGACGGCGTCGCAGAGCGCCTTGGCGTTTGCGAGGCCGCTTACCACAGCCACGCGCACGTCCACGCCGCCGAGGTTGAACGTGGCCTCCTTCCAGCCCTTGAGACCGCGCACGGCATCGAACATGTCGTCCTCGGGCGCATTGCCGGTGACGAGATAGTGTGCCGTACGGAGGGCGGCCTCCATGACGCCGCCAGTCGCGCCGAAGATGATTCCGGCGCCGGTGCCGTAGCCCAGGGGCTCGTCAAACGCGACGTCGTCGATGCCGCTGACGTCGATGTGCTCGGCCCTGATCATGCGCGTGACCTCGCGGACGGTCAGGACGACGTCGACGTCGGGGTCGCCGCAGGCGTCGTTCATGTTGGGATAGCTGCACTCCGCCTTCTTGGCGACGCACGGCATGATGGAGACGGAGAAGACCTTGTGCGGGTCGAGCCCCAGATGCTCGGCGTAGTAACTCTTGACGATGGCGCCGAACATCTGCTGCGGGGACTTCGACGTCGAGACGTCATCGACGAGCTCGGGATAGTGCGCCTTCACGAAGCGGACCCACCCCGGGCAGCATGACGTGAAGAGCGGGTAGCCGCCCATCTGCGATCCCACGAGGTGACCCAGGAGCTCGCTTCCCTCCTCCATGATGGTGAGGTCGGCCGAGAAGTCGGTGTTGACGACGTAGTCGAACCCCATCTCGTGCAACGCACTGACGAGCCTCTCGAGGGGAAGGTCGCCATCCACCCCAAGCGCCTCGGCCCACGCCGTGCGAACCGAGGGGGCAATCTGCGCGATGACCGTCACGTCGGGGTCGCCGAGCGCGGAGAAGACCTTCTCGGTGTCGTCGCGCTCGCGGAGCGCGCCCGTCGGGCAGTGCGTGATGCACTGGCCGCAGAGGGTGCAGTCGACCGTGGAGAAGTCGGCGCCGCCAGAGACGTTGATGACCGCGTGGCTCGCACGGCTCGTGACGTCCCAGATGTGGGAGGCCTGAACCTTGTCGCACACCTGGATGCAGCGGTGGCACATGACACACTTCTTGTTGTCCCTGATGAGTGCGTGGTTCTTGTCCCACGGCGTGAAGTGCAGGTTGCGCTCGCCATAGTCGTTGTTATAGATGCCAAGGTCGTTAGCAAGGCTCTGCAGCGTGCAGTTGCCGGACCTCACGCAGCTCGTGCACCTGGAGTCGTGCATGCTGAGCAGGAGCTCGGTGTTCATCTTGCGAGCCTCGCGCACCTTGGGGCTGTTCGTGTGGACCACCATGCCGTCGAGCACGTAGTTGTTGCAGGATGCGACGAGCTGGTCGATGCCGTCGATCTCGACGACGCAGACGCGACACGAGCCGATCTCGTTGAGTTCCCTCAGGTAGCAGAGGGTGGGGATTTCGATTCCGACGGAGCGGGCCGCGTCGAGGATGGTCGTGTTCTCCTCGACCTCGACGGCCTTCCCGTCGATAGTGAGCTTTACCATTGCATGATCCTTCCGCCACGGAACGCACCGAATCCAAAGTGGTCGCACCTCAGGCAGCGAGAGGCCTCCTGATGGGCCTCTTCTGCCGTGAGCCCATTCTCTACGAGCGTCCAATCGTGCTTGCGATCGGAGGCCTCGCGCATCGTGAGCTCGCAGCGGGCGCAGGAGACCTTGCCCTTGAACTGGACGGGCGGCATCTCGACGTTGTGCTTGTCAATCTTGTGGTCGAAGCCAAGGTAGTGGTCGATGTTCGCAGCGGCGACCTTTCCGGCGTTGACGGCGCGGATGACCGTTGCGGGACCAGACTGGCAGTCCCCGCCCGCAAAGATCCCGTCGAAGCCCTCGATGGAGCCGTCCGCCGCAGCCATGATCTTGCCCCACTTGCAGGGGATGCCCTGCTTCTCGAAGGGCTCGGAGTCGATCGCCTGTCCGATGGCGACGATCACGCGGTCGCACGGGATGACCTTCTCGGGAGCGTCGGCGGCACGCGGGGCGAAGCGCCCGCGGGAGAGACCTCCGATGATCTGCTGCTGGACGGCAAGGCCGGTGACCCTTCCGTCCTCGGTCTCGATGCGGAGCGGCGCGTGAAGCTCCAGGAGCTCGCACCCCTCGGCCTCGGCACCGGCGATCTCCTCGTCCTGGGCCGTCATGTCGGCGACGCGACGGCGATAGACGATGGTGACCTTCTCGGCACCGCAGCGAACGGCGGAGCGGGCGACGTCCATGGCGACGTTTCCGCCACCGATGACGCAGACGCGCTCACCCTCGAAGCTCGGAATCTTGTCGTCACCAATGGCACGAAGCATCTCGACGGCCGAGAGGACCCCAGCCGCGTCCTCGCCGGGAAGACCGAGCTTGCGGTCGTTGTGGGCCCCGATGGCCAGGTAGACGGAGTCGAACTCCTGATGAAGCTCCGCAAGGTCGGACACCGTGGTCTCGAGCCTGACGTCGATGCCGCAGTCTAGGATCCACTGAATCT
>JAGAWD010000183.1 GCA_017941585.1 Olsenella sp.
GGCGCGTCGAAGGCACCCACGCGCTCGAGCGCGATCGCGAGCAGGACGAAGTCGTCGGGTGCAAGGGTCTCGGCCCGGGCGGTGGGCGCGATGGAGCACAGGGCGAAGGCCTCGTCCAGCGCGTCCTTCTCGAAACCGGAGGCGGACATGGAGTTGCGGATGGTCTTGCGCTTCTGCGCGAAGGCGGCGTCGATCACCTGGGCGGTGCGCGCGAGGCGCTCGGGCGAGAGGGGCCGGTCCGTCGCGGGGTCGAAAGCGACGCGGCGGTCGATGCGCACCACGGCCGAGTTCACGTGCGGCGGGGGCATGAAGTTGCCGGGCCCCACCTCGAAGCGGCCCGTGACCTCGCCGAAGAGCGCGAGCTTTGCCGTGTAGGCGCCGAACGCGCGCGTGCCAGGCGTGGCGGCGATGCGGTCCGCCACCTCGGCCTGCACCATCACAACGGCGCGCCGCACGGTGGGCATGGTCTCGAACGTGCGCAGGATGACCGTCGCGGCCACCTGGTAGGGCAGGTTGGAGACGAGCTTGGTGGGATGCGGGTCGAGGCCCCTGAGCCCGAGGGCGCGCACGGCCTCGACGAGGCGCTCGGCGTCCACCTTGAGTGCGTCTCCCATCACGAGGGCGAAGCACTCGGAGTCCTCGGCGCAGGTCTCGGCGAGCACGGGCTCGAGCGAGCGGTCCGCCTCGACGGAGCAAACCGCGCCCGCCGCCGGCAGCATCGCCACGGTCAGCGTGCCGATGCCGGGCCCCACCTCGAAGACGACGTCGTCCTCATCGAGCTCCGCGAGGTCGAGGATCTTGCCGACGACCTCGTCACTCACGAGGAAGTTCTGGCCGAGGCGGTGCTTCGTGTAGAGGTCGAAGTCCTCCAGCACGCTCTTGGTCTCGCGCACGTTGGCAAGCCACGAGTGGGCCATGCTGATCCCTCCCTACGGGTCGGTGCGGTCGGGCGGTCGGATCGGGCGCCGCGGCCGGCGCCCGCCTCTACTTCGCGCTCCCCTACTTCTTGGTGGCGAGGCGCGGGAAGAGCGCGTCGCCCTTGGTGACCTCGACGCCGCCCGCAAGGCCGCCCCACTCGCACGCGGCGGCGAGGTCCTCGGTCTCGGCCTCGCCGGCAAGCCCCATGCGGCGCAGGACCTCCGCCGAGGTCTCGGGCATGATCGGCGCGAACAGGTGCGCGCAGATGCGGATGGACTCAAGCAGGTTCACGATGATGTCCACGAGCTCGCCCGCGCGCGCCGGGTCCTTGGCCACGGTCCAGGGCGCAGAGTCCTCGACATAGTGGTTGGCGGCGTGCACGAGCTCCATCACCACGTCCTTCGCGGCGGCGTAGTCGAGCGCCTCCATCTTCTCGGCGTAGCGACCCTCGATGCCGAGCGCAATCTCGCGAAGGGGGTTCTCCCTTGCGGCCCAGCCCTCCTGAAGCTCGGGGACCTTGCCGTCAAAGTACTTGGCGCTCATGTTGAGCGCGCGCGAGACGAGGTTGCCCCAGCTGTTGGCGAGGTCGGCGTTGTAGACCTGGTCCATGCGCTCGAAGCTGATGGCGGAGTCCTCGCCGTGGGTGACGTCGGTCATGAAGTAGTAGCGGTAGCCCTCGACGCCGAGGCGCTCGACCACGTCGGCCGGCGCGATCACGTTGCCACGGGACTTGCTCATCTTCTCGGCCTGGCCCGTCTCGGAGTTGCGCACGGTGAGGAACCCGTGCGCAAAGACGTGCTCGGGCAGCGGCTCACCGATGGCCATGAGCATCGCCGGCCAGATGACGCAGTGGAAGCGGATGATGTCCTTGCCCACCACGTGGCACTGCGCGGGCCAGCGGCGCGCGTACTCCGCCTTGGCCTCGGGCGCCTCGTCCGCAAATCCCACGGCGGTGGCGTAGTTGAGCAGCGCGTCAAACCACACGTAGGTCACGTGCTTCTCGTCGAACGGGACCTTGATGCCCCAGTCGAAGCTCGTGCGGCTGACGGAGAGGTCCTGCAGGCCGCCCTCCACGAAGCTGCGCACCTCGTTCATGCGGAACGACGGCTGCACGAAGTCGGGATGCTCGTCGTAGAGCGCGAGCAGCCGGTCCTGAAACGCCGAGAGCTTGAAGAAGTACGACTCCTCCTGCACGCGCTCGAGCGGGCGCCCGCAGTCCGGGCAGAGGTGCTGGCCCTCCGCACCCCTCTCCTCGTCGGACTTGCGCACCTGGTTCTCGGTGAAGTAGGTCTCCTCGGGCACGCAGTACCAGCCGTCGTAGCTGCCCTTGTAGAGGTAGCCGGAGTCGCGCATGCGCTCCCACAGGCGCTGCACCGCGCGCGTCTGGCGCGGCTCGGTGGTGCGGATGAAGTCGTCGTTGGATACCTCGAGCTGCTCCCACAGTCCCTTGAAGAGCGGGGCCTGAGAGTCGCACCACTCCTGCGGGGTCATGCCGTGGGCCTCGGCGGCCTCGGCGACCTTCTGGCCGTGCTCGTCCATGCCCGTGAGGAACTTCACGTCATAGCCCGACGCGCGGCGGTAGCGCGCCTGCACGTCGCAGAGCATGGTGCAGTAGGCCGTGCCCAGGTGCGGGGCGGCGTTGACGTAGTAGATGGGCGTGGTGATGAAGAAGGACGGCTTCTCGGTCTGGTCCATGGTGCGGGTCTCCTCATGACGGATGTACTCGTGGCGCCGGCACACGACGGCTCCCCCCGGGCGGGGAACGCCATACGCGACGCGACAGACGATTATAGCGCAGCGTGCTCGCCGCGGCTCCAGCGCAAAATGCCGTCGAGAGGGTTACTCCCAGCGCAAAATGGCTCCGAGTGGATTCCCGTCGCCGCGCCCCAGGCGCAAAACGGCGCCGAGTGGATTGCCTCAGGCGCAAAATGGCTCCGAGTGGATTCCCGAATCATCCATTCGAAGCACTTTTGCGCCTGGCGTCGTCCATTCAATCGGGTTTTGCGCCTGGGGCCCTCCGCCCATCGTCCATTCGAGCGGGTTTTGCGCCTGGGGCCCTCCGCCCATCGTCCATTCGAGCGGGTTTTGCGCCTGGGGCTGATCGGCCAGTCGTCCGTTCGAAGCACTTTTGAGCTGGCCCCCGTCCGGTCGCCCTCCCGAGGCCAATCTGCGCACCCAAGGATTCGCTCGGCGGGTTTTGAGCTGACGCTGTCCACCAAAAGTTTCGAAGAGCCCAGTTTTATAGAGACTATTCTCTCTATTGCGCACGTTTAATCGAACGGCGGCTCGTCGGACGCACCCGCGTCGGACGCGCTAGCGTCGGGCGTGCCAGCGTCGGACCCGAGATAGTCCAAGACCTTCCTCTCCCCCGAGGCACCAACACCATCGCCAGCCACCGTCCCATCGCCAGCCTCGCCCGAGTCGCACGACACTTCCAAAAGTGCGCGCGTGCGCTCCAGGCGATCAAGAAGGTTCTGGCAGAAGAATGCGACGAAGGGAAAGGGGTCGTCCTCAAGCCGAAACGCCCTGATCGCGCGAATGTAGCTGGCACGCGACTCCGCCTGAATGTCGACCGACTCATAGCCCGCACGCATGAGCAGAAAGTTGCTCACGAGCCTTCCCGTGCGCCATTGGCGTTGACGAAGGGATGGATGCTCTCGAACTCCAAGTGGAAGAGGGCCGCAACGATGGCAGGATGGCGCCTCGATCGGCAGCAGACCCCCACGAGCTCGCCCATGCGCTCGGGCACGAAGACGGCCGGGGCGGGATCGAAGTCGGTCCCGGCAATCTCTACCTCCACCTTACGGTAGCGACCGCGCGTCCTTGGGTCCTTCGCCTCGGCAAACGCCAGCTCGTGAGCGCGGCGTACCAGGCTCTCGGAAAGGGGCTCGCCCGAATCGACGGCCTCGCGAAGGAAGGCGAGGGCAGCGAACCCACCCTCGGCCTGGCGGATGTCGTCCTCGGGGGCGTCGACGGCAGCGCCATCGAAGACGAGTGCCGCGTCTCCAAGGGAAAGAATGCCCCCTCAATTGTGTTTGAGTTATAGGTAGACTCGATCGCTCATCCCTCCATGATGCGTGCGTACGCATCCGGCAGGACGGCCTTGGCCCCGTTCACCTGCTCTTGCAGGGCATCGATCTTCCCCAGCAGAGAATCGAGGGAGGAAATGCCCTCGTAGCTCACGCGGCACTTCCAAGCAACGGAACCCATTGGGCGCAAGCCCCAAAACCTCACGGCAGCTCATACCTAACTGTAACCCAGCTCAAGGTCGCAACCGGATGAGGATGTGCTTGCGCAGCGCACGAGGTCCCTCGTCGGCAGGGCCCTCATCGTTCGGCCGTCCGCAAACGAACAACATTAGGAAAAGCTGCAGCTTTCGTCTGGTAAGGAACACGCGACTCGCCTACAGTGCCGCCAGCCGCTCCACACCAGCTTCGAAGCAGCTCTCCATACGCGCGATCGACGCCTTCGAAATCCCGTCTCGCACTGCCGCCTTGCGCCACGTCCCAAGCTCACGAGCCATGCCATGGGCAATCTCGCGGGCGTCGTCGCGCCCAAGGCGGTAAAGGTCGCAGACGCCCAGCGCGGCCGTCGGATGCGCGAACCGCTCGTCAAAGTCCATGGCGCAGCTAAGGTACTTCTCGCCTGCGCCAGGCGTTGGGTTTATGTCAAAGGCCGGGGAGAGCGTCCAGCCCCAGGTCGTTCGCAAAAAACCATGGTTGCGCATGTGGTCATCGGTGTTTCCAATGGCACACGAGAAGAGCAGGCGCGACCAGAGCTGACGAATGTCCGCAGCAGGCGACGCGCCTTCCGACTCGAGGAAGTCGACCAACTCGAGATAGGAATAGTCGCCTCCGTCACTGCCCTGGATGGCCGACATGCCGCTCAGATACGCGATGCGATTGCTGCCGTCTCTGTCAAAACGTGCCAGCAGCAGCACCGCCCTCCCTCCCACGCGCACGAGGCGGGTTGGGGGCACGCGAATGCCGCATCTGCCGGCAAGCACGAGGGCAACGTGCTCCCAAGCACAAGTGTCATCGAGAGTTGTCTCGTCGGGCTTGGGAAACTTGGCGATGCAGAGCTCTCCCCCGCTTCCACAGACAGAGGCCTTCGGCCTGGCTCCGCCAAGCAACGAGCCAGCCTGAAGGAGGTCGCGCACATCGGCGTCCATGTCCTTTGCGACAAGATCCGCCTGCGAGAGCAGGTGCGGGATGGCAACCTCCCTCGGAACGCCCGAATCGCTCGCCACAGCCCGTCCGTTGAGCCACACACGCAGAGCGCCCTGCCGTGCAATATCCGACACGCCCACCAGGTAGTCACCAGCGTACAGCGACCGCTCGGTTCGCCCCTCATCTCGTGCGGCATTGCGCTCTGCACGAAGCATGAGATTGCGTCCCCAGCGATCTGGCATGCAGTCCTCGAAAGCTCCAAAAAGCCTTCCGCCCGACGTATGGATGGCTGCCTGGCCAAGAGGAAGGTCCGGCGAGATAGCAAACGCATCGGTGCGAGCCAGATAGGTCGGGTCATAGGTAAACGATGCGCTCTCGATGCCACGTCGCACGTTAATGAAAAGCCTGCCGCACGGGACGTCGGCCCCGTCCAAGGTCATGGTGATGTCCAGCTCCACGAGCAATCAGCCCCTCACGCGCTTGGGCGTGTCCTCGTCCGCGCGCAGGCGACCCATGGGCGTGCCCAAAGGGTCGCTCGCAGCCACCGTCGCATCGAGCAGCCCAAGCACCCGGACGACGCGCAGGTAGTTCTCCAGCGAGCCCGCCCCCTCGTTGAGGAGCCGGCGGACGGTGGGCACGGATATGCCGCAGCGGTCGGCCAGCACCTCCACGGTGACGCGCTGCTGCCGACGGGCGAGGTCGATGTTCGCGGCAATCTTGCGTTGAGCACGCGCGACCGGTATGGGGGTCCGGGTAGCCATGCCTGCACTCCTTAATAGAAAGATTAGTTGGATTATACCCTGTCTACAGAAAGTTTTCTTTCTGTAACGAATGATCAATTTCGTAGCAGCCGACCGCATTGCCTGTCACCGTCTCGCGAAAGCGTTACCCCTCCGAGTGCGCGATCGGAGCGCTCAGTCGACGCCCGATTTTGTCCCAGGGTCGATTGCCATCGGTTGTTCGCCCGACCGGGCGGGCCGCTGCACAACCGGGCGGGCAACCGCACGTCCCCTACATGTTGGCGCGCTTCTCCTTGATGTGCTCGCCGATCATCTCGTCCAGCTTGCCGCAGATGATGCGGTTCATCTCGTGGTAGCACTTGCCGAACTTCTCGCCGTCGGCCACCTCGACGCCCTTCTCGGCGGCATACGCGCGGATCTTGGCGCCGAAGATGGCGTCGAGTCGCTTCGAGAGTTCCTCCATCGCCTGCTTGACCTCGGGTGCGGTCTCGTCGATGACGGCAGCGAACTCCTCGGGGTTGTTCTCGATGCTCTGTTCCAGTGCGTTCATGGGCGCTCCTTCCCGTCTCGCCGTCCGCCCCACACGTCCGTGGGCATCGCACGCTGGCATCAGACTATAGCCATTGCCCGACGCCCGATCATTTGTTTACGCTATCGGTTGAGAGGACACCGGTGTAAGGCAGACAACGCGAGAGGCGGCAGACGGACAGTTGCAAGGGACGCCATCCCGCGATGAAGCGGAGTTCCTCGAGACGGACGAGAGGCCTCCTGCTGACGCGATCAGTACATCCCGCTGAGCTCCTGCCGCACGCGGGCAAGCCCCTTCTCGGCCTGGCGCAGCGCGCCGCGATACCACGTCTCCCCAGACCGTACGGCAGTGCCCAGACCCGTTACGGCGCGCTCGTACCAGTCCTCGGCCTCATCGAAGCCCTGATCGCAGCCCTCTCCCTCCTCGAAGGCGCGGCCCAGCCGAAGCGCGGCGCTTCCCCAAATCACGGGACTCTCGTCCCTGCCAAGCCGATAGGCGCGGCAGAACCACTCGAAGGCCCCCGCCAGGTCTGCCCCGCAGCCACGGCCGTCGCGCAGAAGGTCACCCAGCTTGTAGCACGCCTCGGCGATGCCGGACTCTGCCGCGCGCCTAAAGTGCTCGTAGGCATGTGAGTCGCAGTCGAGTTCCTCGCACGCGGTGCTCCGAGCGGCGGTCGCCGCACCCAACCCGTCGTCATCCGGCTCGTTGACGTCCGGCCCACTGGTCTCGTCATCCTGCTCACTGGTCTCGACGGGAGCATGTAGACGGCTCCAGTAGCTCCCCTCGCATCGATCATATGAGTAGACGTAGCCCAGGTTGAGGTCGGCAAAGCGGTTACCCTTCCTCGACGCGTGCAGGTACAGCAGCTCCGCCGCCCGAAAGCACAGCACGCGTTTCTCGTGCTCGTAGGTCACGTCGCACGACATGCCCTCCTCGTAGTACCGGGCGCCGAACGAGAGGGCCATCTCTCCGTCCGGGTCTCCCTCGGGAGAGTAGCACCACACGCACTCGCGCCCCGTGGCGCTCTCGGTTGGCTCAACAACCTGCTGGGTGACCCACACGTTAGGAAGCCCGTAGCTCTTGTCATACGAATCGCCTTCCGCAGCGGACGGCCAGCTCCAGTCGAACACCGGGGCGCCCCCGCTCCAGCCGCCGCCGCTGCCCAACCAGTCAGTCATCCAGCCACACCCCCATCCCGATGCGATGCCACGACCCGCGCAACTCAACCTCAGTCACCTCTGCGAACAGGCGCCTGCCGCCGTCCATCAGCCGCGCGAGGATCTCGTTTTCGTCTGTTGGCACAAACCCCAGACGCCCGCCCCTCGCGTCAAGCACCCTTATGGCCCAAGGGTCATACCTGTTCTGAGGGTCACGCTCCAGGCGCAGGCGATCGCCCTCCCCAAGGCTCGCTACCAATCCGTCGATTCCGGGCACGTGCGACGTGCCCGCAACCCGCGTGTCGGGAATCAGGCATATGGGCTGCGAAAAGGGCCTGGGCACCTCGAGGGCACTCCCGCCACCCTGGTGCATCGCCACGATAAGAGACCCCGCCACTGACGGAGCGACCGCCACAAGCGCACCCGGGCCGTGCGGCGCCGCACTCCCATCCGCCGCAAGCCGCACGGCTCCCTCGCGCTTCACGTCAGCGTCCATCGAAGCCCTCCCTCAAAGCGCGGAGCCGCTCGTCGCAGTCGCGACGCACGCGCTCCCACCCCTCCACCGCGCGGCGCAGCTCCATCGTGCGCGCCGTGACCCACTCGGGGTCTGCGAGCAGGCGACCGAGGCGCATCTCCTCGCCGTTCTCCAGCTCCTGCAGGCGCTCGCGCATGACGCCCTCCTCGATGCGATCAAGCTCCAGCTCCCGCAAGAGCTCGGCCAGGTCGTCAGCGTCTGCGAGGTCGTCTTGTGGCTCAAGGTGGCGCGACGCGGCCTCCAACGAGCGCAGCATCTCCACGTCCCCGTTGCGATACGCGTTCTGCGCGAGGGAGAAGAGCTCCGTGACCTCGCCCCCGTCGGCATGGCAGACGTCTGGATGCAGCCGCATCATCAGGGTGCGGTAGAGTCGCTTCAGCTCGGCAGAGTCCGCCTTCGACAAAGGACTCGTTCCCGCAAGAAATGACATGGCCCGCTCGTATGCGGCTCGCGCTGCCTCGACCTCGAGCATCCAGTCGGCCATCTCCTCGTCCAGCTTCTGCTCGATGGCGTCCGCCTCCGGAGCCTCACCCCGGTTGGCCTGCGCCTGCGCAAGCGCGAGCCTCCTGCGCGCACGGCGCCCGGCCACCTCGGCCTCGAGCAGCGCCTTCTCCCAGCACCCAATCTTGAGCGCGTAGTCCGCTCGAATCCGCGGCAGCTGCTGCAACGTGATGTCTTCCATGCGCGTCACGATCGCCAAGATTCGATCCCGCACCTCGCGGATATGGCGCTTAGCCTCAACCACCTGACTTGACCGCTCTTCTCTTACGTCCATGACCCCCGCCTTTGGCTCGCCCGATTGTTGGAGGAATAGTTGGAGGAAACGTTGGGAAGATGGTACAAGGCCCACCGGACATTATTTACAGCAACTCCCTATGATGGCCTCACCACGGCTTCGGAAACCGGGAGCTGCCGTGGTGCAGGACGTCAACGGATTCGGCATGGCCGCGCCGGACTAACAACCATGTTTCATTATGTGTCGTGCCACC
>JAGAWD010000184.1 GCA_017941585.1 Olsenella sp.
ACGCACTCGAAGCCGTTTTGCGCCGGAGACGACGCACTCGGCGGCATTTTGCGCCGGAGGGGGTTCGGCGGACGACGCACTCGAAGCCGTTTTGCGCCGGACATCCATCAGGGGCCAGAGGACTCTACTTTTGCCCCTTGTCCTTGTCCTTAACCCTTGCCCCGTCCTTTTCTTTGACCTTAGCACCAGCGCCCTTGCCCTTGCCCTTGCCCTTGGCCTTGGCACCAGCGGCCTTGGTGCCAAGGGCTTTGGGGCGCACCGTCACGCCGCCGACACCGGAGGCGTCGCGGGCACCGGCGGCAGCCGGCCCGCGCGGGTGCACACCTCGCAGGCGGTCCCACAGGCGAAGAGCCGCGGCCCGGTAGCGCATGAACCTCTCGTGCACGTTCTCGCGGCCACGCGACCTGAGGCCCAGAAGCGGGGTGGCGGCCAGCACGGGCAGGAAGTACTCCACCATGCGCCACACCACGTAGCCAGCGGAAATCGCATCTCCGAACATGGGGGCAAACAGGAACGCGAAGCCGCCCTCGGCACCGCCCGTGCCTCCCGGCAACGGAACGGCAGACGTGAGAAGCTCGAGCATCGAGCCGCAGGCCACGCAGGTCACGATGTCGGCCGGCCGGCCAAACGCACGCAGCACGAACCACGGCAGGGCGTACAGACACCCCAGCTGCACCATGGTGATCGCGAGCGTGGCCAGCATGCCCGGCACATTCGAGGCGGCGGCGCGAAAGCCGTTGGAGAAGTCCATCAGCTGCGTGTTCACGACCTCGTTCCAATGGTCGTATCGCTTCATCCATCCGCGGCGCTTGAGGAACCTGAGGAACCAGTTGCCCAGGCGCATGACGGGCCTGGGGAAGAGGCACACGATGAGCAGACCACCAACCTCGACGACCTTGAACCCAAAGAGGAGCGCGCCCACGAGAAAGACGTCGCCGTAGGTCTCGACGAAGTAGTTCATGCGGAAGACGAGCATGAGCGCGGCGAAGATGCCCTCGGCGGCCTCGTAGATGATGAAGCGGGTGTACTGCAGCGCGCCGGCCTCGCCCATGGAGAGCCCCGCCCGCGTGAGGCGAAAGATCTGCGCGGGGGCACCGCCGGTGCCGTTGGGCGTGAGGTTGGAGAAGAAGATGCCCGCTGCCTCGACGCTCATGAGATCGCGAATGCCAACGGGGCTCTTGGGGTCGTCCACGACCGCCATCACATACGCCGACACGCCGAGGAGGTAGTAGACGACGTAGGCGAGCATGGCCGCCACGACCCAGCCGGTCGAGACGTTCGCAAGCGACGAGAAGAACGCGCCCATCTGGCCCGAGAAGACGAGGTAGAGCGCATACGCCACTGCGACGAACCCCAGAAAGACGAGGCTCTTGCGCACCGAGACGAGGCTCTTGCGCTCCTCCTCGCCCTGCATGTCGGTGATGTAGCGGCCTGTCTTGACGCTCACCTTGACGCGGGGCTTGGAGGCGCGGGGCGCGGGGACGTCTGGCGCGGGGGCGCCGGATGTGGACGCGCTCTGGCGCTTCGGCTCATCGCCCGACATCGCGCGGCTCCCTCTCGATGATGCCGCCGCCCAGGCACTCGAGCCCGTCGTATATGACGGCGCTCTGCCCCGGCGCGACGGCGCGCAGCGGCTCCTCGAACTCGAGGGTGGCCGTGATGGCGTGGGTGGGCCCGGCGGGCTCGGCGGGCCCGGCGGCGGGTGCCGGCACGTGCGTGAGGTACGCGCGGCGCAGCTCTCCCGTATGGCGCGTGCGCACGAGGTAGGTTCCCTCGGCGGGAACGCCGGTGACAGCGCCCTCGGCGGGAACGCCGGTGACAGCGGACGTGGCAGCGGTGACAGCGCCCGCAGCAGCGGCAGTGGCGGACGTGGCGGCGCTGGTGGCACCGGGCTCGGCACCCACCCAGCGGACGTCGGAGAGGGACATG
>JAGAWD010000185.1 GCA_017941585.1 Olsenella sp.
CAACGTGATGAATTGCCGTTAGCCTCACGCGTCACACCCCTTCGCCTGGTTCCAGTCTGTATCTAAATCGCAGAGCATGATTGTTCGACAGATCTCCAGTACGGCAGATTCCCAAGACGGCTTCCGTCCGAAGGCGGCGCCTCGGGAGGTAGCCCCTGACGACATGTTAGCCGCACACGTAGCCATGCCTCACGGAACGACGGTCGGAAACGAGAGTGATTATCGCAAATGCCGCCCTTATGACCAAGCGCACAGCGTGCAGGCACCTTCGCGCGCATTGGTCCCTCGATCAGAATGTGGCGTGCAGTTCTCGTGCCGAATAGCATCCGGGCGAGCAAAACTTACTCCCATACGTGTAGAATTTCTATATCAAACTAATCGCCTGCGATTAAGTCATCGCTACAACCTTGCGAGGTAACAATGTACGACGAGAATGATTTTGCCAGCGCCAGCAGCGAGTCAGGCGTCACCGACGCCAGCGACAGCACAGGTGCCGCCAGCGTCAGCGATGCGACAGACACAACCGAGAGCCTCAACCCGCTTGCCCTCGACAACCAGCTCTGCTTTCCGCTCTACGCGGCAGCAAAGGAGCTCACTCGCAGGTACAAGCCCTTCCTCGACCCACTGGGTCTCACCTACACCCAGTACGTCGCGATGATGGCCCTCTGGGAGCAGGACAGCCTCACCGTCAGCGAGCTCGGCGCGAGGCTCTACCTCGACTCCGCCACGCTCACTCCCCTGCTCAAGCGACTCGAGGCCCACGGCTATCTCAACCGCACGCGTTCCAAGAAGGACGAGCGCACCGTCATCATCACTCTCACCGACGATGGACGCGCCCTCCACGATCTCGCGCTCGACGTGCCGCGATGCATGGCGGGATGCATCAACATGGACCCGGAGAAGCTCCTCCAGCTCAAGGGGTTGCTCGAGGAGCTACTCGCGTCCTTTGCGGAGGCCTAACGTGCACGCGGGGAACACTCGTCACCCCATAGGACGCACCACCGCGCCCAGCGAGCTCATCCACGCGCACTGCGCCGACATCCTCTCCTCCCCCGGCATGCAGGTGGAGCGCAAGTGCATACAGCACGGCGACACGTCGGTGCTCGAGCACTCCGTCGCCGTGTGCGCCCACTGCGCCATCATCGCGCGGACGCTGCGCATACCCGTCGACGAGCGCGCCCTCATGCGAGGGTCTCTCCTGCACGACTACTTCCTCTACGACTGGCACGTGCCCGACCCCAGCCATCGGCTGCATGGTTTCACCCATCCCGGCCGCGCCTGCAGGAACGCCGTTCGCGACTTTGACATAGGCCCCATCGAACAGTCGATGGTACGCCACCACATGTTCCCGCTCACGCCTGTGCCGCCAAACTGCCGCGAGGGAGTGATCCTCTGCATAGCCGACAAGATCGTCGCGACGCGCGAGACGATTCACGGCTTCTCTCTCAAGCTGGGCGGGGCACGTAGGGGACGCAGAGGCGCCTAGCCATCTGGACGGATAACGCCACCAGAGAAGCGGAGACCGGCATGGCCACCAGCAACGGATACGACCTCATCGCCCTCGACATGGACGGCACGCTGCTCGACCCCGAGAAGAGCGTGACGGACGGAGTCGCGCAGGCGCTGGAGCAGGCCGCGCGGGCGGGCAAGACCATCGTGCTCGCCACGGGGCGCTGCGTGAGCGAGCTTGCGCCCTACCGCGACGCCCTCGCCCCGGTGCGCTACGCGATCTGCGAGAGCGGGGCGCTCCTCTACGACCTCGGGGAGGAGCGCGTGCTCGCCAGCTGGGCCCTGCCGCCGGAGGTAGCGCCCGCCGTCGCGCGCGAGGCCGCGGCCGAGGGGGCAATGGTTCAGGGCATGTCACGCGGAATCGGCATCGCGCAGCGCTCTCACGTACCCCACATGGACCGCTGGAAGATGGGCATCTACCGACCCCTATACGAGGAGACGGCGACGCTTGTGGACGACATGAACGCCGAGCTCAACGACCCGGGCCGCTCCTGGGAGAAGCTCAACGTGTTCCACCTGACGCCCGAGTCGCGCGAGCGCGGCCGCGAGGCGCTCCGGAGCCTGCCCGTCGTCTTCGCGTACATGGAGGAGACCAGCCTCGAGATCACGGCGGAGGGCATCGACAAGGGACGCGGGCTTCTCGAGCTCTGCCGGATACTGGGAATCGACCCCGCACGCACGGTCGGCGTGGGAGACGGCGCGAACGACGAGCCGCTCCTGCAGGCGGCCGGCCTCGCCGTGGCCATGGGCAACGCCACGCCCGAGATCGCCGAGATGGCGGACGCCACCGTGGCCGACACCGCCCGCGACGGCGCCGCCGAGGCGATCCGGAGGTTCCTCCTCTAGCCCACGAGCCATTCGGACAGCCAACGGCCGGCCCGGCAGCCGCCGGCGCCAGTACCGCAATTCCGCAACGCCGCGAATACCCGCCCACGGATGGGGCACACTGCTCCTTGCGAACTCACAATTGGAAGGACCACCATGTCACAGAGATCGACCGCGCCACTCAAGCGCTCCACCGTGCGACGCACGCTCCAGAGGTTCTGGGACGTCACCAAGATGCAGCCCGGCATCACCGCGCTCTCCGTCATTACGAGCGCCGGCTACACCGCGCTTCTCACCTACGCCAACACCTACGTCATGGGCCTCATCGTCGACCGCGTCCAGGCGAGCCCCGTCGCGGCCGACCAGGTCGTCGAGGTCTTCGCCCCCTACGTGCTCGCGCTCCTGCTCGTGAACGCCGTGGGCCAGGCCTTCTCCAAGCTGCAGGACTACACGGTCTACAAGCTGGAGATGAACGGCAACTACCACCTCGCGCGCCTGTGCTTCGACACGCTCTCCAACCAGTCGATGACCTTCCACACGAGCCGCTTCGGCGGGTCGCTCGTCTCGCAGACGAGCAAGTTCATGGGTGGCTACACCGCCCTCGTCGACGTCGTCGTGTACACCCTCATCCCCACCGTGGCCGCGATCGTCTGCACGCTCGTGACGCTGCTGCCCGTGGCGCCGCTCTTCGTCCTCATCCTCTTTGCGCTTCTCGCGGCGTACGTCGCGGTGGCCTACACCATGTACCACAAGATCCTGCCGCTCACGGCCGCCACCGCCAAGGCGCAGAACAAGCTCTCCGGCGTGCTCTCCGACGCCGTGACCAACATCCTCGCCGTCAAGACCTACGGCCGCGAGGACTACGAGAGAGGCCTCTTCGACGAGGCGAACCACGAGGCGATGGAGACCGAGCGCATCTCGATGAACGCGATGATGCGCCGCGGCGCCATGACGTCGACCCTCATCACCATCATCATGTTCGTTACCTCGATCTTCGTGACCGGCGGCAACGCGTGGTTCGGCATCAGCGCGGGCACGCTCGTGATGATGTTCTCCTACACCTACCAGCTCTCCATGCGCTTCAACTATTTCAACTCGATGCTCGCCCGCATGAACCGCGCCGTGGGCGACGCCGCCGAGATGACCCGCATCCTCGACGAGCCGCGCCTCGTGGAGGACGCGCCTGACGCGGCCGAGCTCGCTGTGCGCGAGGGCGCCATCGACTTCGAGCACCTCGCCTTCCGCTACCTCGACGCCGCCGACGGCGACTACGTGTTTCGCGACCTCGACCTCCACGTGCCGGCCGGCCAGCGCATCGGCCTCGTGGGGCGCTCGGGCTCGGGCAAGACGACCCTCACCAAGCTGCTGCTCCGCCTCTCCGACGTGCAGGAGGGCCGCGTGCTCGTGGACGGGCAGGACATCAGCCGCTGCACCCAGCAGTCGCTGCGCCGCCAGATCGCCTACGTGCCGCAGGAGGCCCTGCTCTTCCACCGGAGCATCCGCGAGAACATCGCCTACGGCAAACCCGACGCCACGGAGGAGGAGATACGCGAGGCGGCGCGCCAGGCCAACGCGCTCGAGTTCATCGACCGCATGCCGGCCGGGCTCGACACGATGGTCGGCGAGCGCGGCGTGAAGCTCTCCGGCGGGCAGCGCCAGCGCATCGCCATCG
>JAGAWD010000186.1 GCA_017941585.1 Olsenella sp.
CAAAGCCCCTAGCCCGTTTAGGGACTTCTTCTCTTTCGAGAGAAGCACTTTGCATGATTTCGATTCCCTCGGTGGCATCACCCCGGCACGGGCTCGCGGCACGCGCGACCCCTCGACACACTTATGCCAGGAGCAAGCTGTCAGAGATTATAAGCCAAAAAAGGTGAAAGTAGTCGTCCATCCTCCTTACAATAGAGGCGCATCTCGAGCCGTAATGGGGGATGACATGCAGCACGTACGACACGCCCGCGCCCATCGCATACTCGCGACCCTATGCCTCGCGCTCATCGCGGCCACGCTCCTGTGCGGCACGGCCGTAGCGGGCGAGGTCGAGTGTGCGGACGACGAGCGCAAGGACCTCAGCGACCACAGCACCACCTATGTCATTAGGGGCGACGGCAGCGAGCACAAGAGCGGCAACTACTTCTACGTGCCCAAAGACTCGAGCTCGGCCGAGAACCCCCTCACCATCGTCCTCGCGGACGTCAACCGCAGCCAGGCGGGCTGCGACCCCTCGCACTCGTTCATCACCATAGCCGAAGGCAACTACGTGATCGTAAGGCTGCGCGGCACCAACACGATCGTGGGCGGCGAGCAGGAGGGGGTGGGGTCGAACGACGGCATGGCCGGCATCCACGTGTCGCAGGGCGCGATCCTCAAGGTGACCTCCGACGAGGGCGACGGCTCGACCGAAGGATCGCTGACGGCCCAGGGCGGAGGCAGCAAGTACGGCGGCGCGGGCATCGGATCGGGCGGCTCGACCTCCGCGGTCACGGCGACCGTCTTCCACGCGGACGTGGACACCATCAAGATCTCCGGATCAACCGTCACCGCCACGGGCGGCAAGTACGCGGCCGGCATCGGGGCGGGCTGCGGCGCGGGCATGGACACCACCACGGCAGACGGCAAGGACGTCGACCACAACATCAAGGTGAGCGACAGCACCGTCACCGCCCAGGGCGGCGAGGGCGGCGCCGGCATCGGGGGCGGCATGGTGGGCGCCTACTCGCGCGGTGGGCATTCCGGCGACATCCTGCTCGAGGGCGCCACTTCTACTATGCCTGCAAGAACCATCGCAAACATAAGTGCCGCAAGAGGAATGTTCGCAAGGAGCTTATCGAGTCCCAGGTGCTATCGCTTCTTCGCAGCATCCTCTCCGATGACGGAAACCGTGCCTCGCTCGCTGTCGATGCCTCCGCATACTACAGAGACCACTACGTAGACACGCACTACCTCGACGGCTTGAGGGAGGAGCTTTCCTCAACAACCAAGGCGCTCGACAACCTCATCCGTGCCATAGAGCAAGGCCTCTCCTTTTCGGATTCCATTGCCAGACGTCTCAACGAGAACGAAGAGCGAAAGAAGGCGCTTCTCGATGCCATCGAGGCAGAGGAGACCCGCGCGCGTGTGGCCCAGGATGAGAGCAGCATTAAAGCGTTCTTCGAGAAATACGCCAACGCCGACTTCGACGACCCGGAAACGCGTGACACGGTACTGAGCTACTTCATTGACAAGATTTACCTGTGCGATGACGGGCACTTCAAAGTAACGGGCTGGTACTGGGATTTCGAGCACGAGATTAAGTCCGACTTGTTCGAAGACCTCCCAGAAAGGGCTTCGGGGTTTGAATACTCCCTAGATTTAGACCCCGAGGGGTTCGCCTGCTTCGCGGACGGGGGCACCAGTCGCGAAGAGCGAGCTCGGCCTGGCGCAAGCGGCTCGGCCAGAGACACGGCAGGCGATGCCCGCCTTCCCACTCCCCCATCGTCTGGATTCCCGCCTGCCACCAGGAGGGGCCTGCGCACACAGGTAGTCTCATGGGGCCATCCCTTGGGCGGCGCCGACGATGGTGCCGGCAATGGCAGAAAAAACGCTGGGCAAAAGGTGGCAAATCGCAAAAACGACGCAAAGGCACAGCAATAGCTGCGCTTTCTTAAAGTACATCTGTGGCGCAATGGTCCGGCAAGGGCACGCCGCCCGGCACGCTTCCTAAGACGGGAGACACCGGACCGGGTGCGTGGGCGGGAGCGATCGCCCTGATCGCCGCGACGGCCCTTTCCGTCGGCGCCCGGCGCCGCGGTGCCTCCCGCCGTTGGCGCCCGGCGCCGTTGGCGGCGCTAGGCAGGTGCCATAGCGCCGGCGGACGCGCCCGCGTCAGGCCAAGGAGTCAGGCGCAGCAGACTCCCCCGAGAGCACGCTCTTCACAAACTGCTTCCTCTCGTACATCGCCTTGTCCGCCTCCTCGAAAACGGACGCCAGGGACGAATGCCGGTCTTTGCGGTACTCGGACATGCCGGCGGAGAGCGTGTCACCGGCCCGGACGGAAGCAAGGTCCTCGGGAAGCTCGTTGATTCTCGCAACGAGATCTTCCCTCTTGGAGTAGTCCTCTCCTATGAGCAGGACCGCGAACTCGTCTCCACCCACCCTAAAAACCGGGCTGTGATCGAACACGTCGCAGATTCTCTTGCACGACCTCTTGATGCAGGCGTCTCCCTCTTTGTGTCAACCTATTTCTCAATGGGTTTTGCGAGTGGTTTCGGCGCTGGCGACGAATGCGCATGCTGACGCGCAGCCCCTGTATAATCGGAGCTGCAGCGGACGGCTAGGCATGGGTGGAATCAGGCTAGCCGATCCGACTTTC
>JAGAWD010000187.1 GCA_017941585.1 Olsenella sp.
CATGATGCGCGTGCTTGCCCTTCTCATCCCTGTGTTCCGCTCTCATCAACTCCGCATCCCTGCGGAAAAGACGCGGCTCTATTTCTGCTAGAGCATCCATGGCATCATTGTCGAAACGCTCGAACTCCGCCCATGACCAGCTGGCCGTAACCTCGTCGGCTGGATGGAGGATGGCAGCCCAACCGATGACAGCATCGGTACGAAGCTTGCGGCGCTTTACCTCGCCCGTCTTGGTCGTGTACTCCGTGCCTTCGTCGGCAACCGCGCACATGTAGTCCCAGCATTCCTGACCCGATACGTATCCTTCATAGACGTTTTGCTCTGAGAGCGTCCTGTCGAGGTGCTTTGTCCTGCTGTAGCGCTCCTCTCCCATCTCGCGGAGAAGCTTGCCACCGTCCGCGCGGTGCCTCGGGTTCTTCGGCTCCCCGCGAACGAGGCCCATGATTTGTGGTGCGCATTTGAAGCCCATTTATATACACCTCCTAACTAACCCAGTGAAATCGCGACTGGGTTACTACGTAACCCGCGCTCTCAACGGGGAGACCCCACGGCGAGGCCTTCCCCCAAGTGCTCGCGGGAACCGCCGCACGGCTTGGAGCTGTCGCACACCAATCCGAGGCGGCAGATCCCACGAGCACCGAGGACACGACGTGTCACTCCTCCTTGACGGTCGTGCTCTCCGCATGAGGCATAAGGTGTTCGCTCACGAACTCGTATGCTGTCATGCTCTCGCCGCGTACCGTGACGGTGTGCTCGTGGAGCCACCGCCACAGCTCCAACGCGTCAGCACGCTCGCGCACCCGCGCCCTGCGCGCCTCGTTGCGCCTTGCCTCGCGCTCACGCCTGGCCTTCTCCTTGCGGAGTTCGGCAAGTTCGGCCTTGGCCTCTGCCACACGGCGCTCACGTGCGGCAATCTGCTCATCGAGATTTGCCATTGCTCGCCTCCTGCGCATTGTCGTTGTGGCCGCTTGGGGCATGCTGCCTGCGCGTATACTCGTCATCCACGAGATAGGCAAGCAGGGCATATGCAAGAAGGAAAAGACCGTCACCACTGCCGTATCTGTCCCTGAGCACGCTCGGCAATAGTGCCATGATGTATGCGAACTCATCGCATACGGATGCCGCGTCACCATCCAAGCCTACGCCCAGGATTGCGCGAACGGGGGAGAGCTTGCCATGGATGCTGGAAAGGTCATCGTCATCCATCTTCAAGACCTCGCAGTAGAAACGCTCAAGGTCAAGGGACAGCTTGACGCCCTCGTTCACACTCAAAAGAGAGTGCAGCTCCGCGTCCGTCAAGACGTTAGAATTCCTCACCGTTGACGCCCCCTTCCGTGTTCCCGAAGTCGAAGCCATCGAAGGCAAAGACTATGCGCGTCTGGATGCTGCCGAAGCGGTCATCGCGCTTGCCCTGCTCACGGAACTCGATGCGGGGACGAACGAGGCCAACCTCGCAACCTCGCAGCTCAAGGAGTGCTCGCACCGTTTCCTCATCGAAGTAGTGCGACCTGTCAACGAAGGGTGCCGACGCACTGGTCGAGAGGCCATCTGGCGAGGTCATGGTGAGGCTCACGACGCAGCGGACGCGCTCGCCCGTCTCGTCCATAACGAGCTGGCCAGACTGCACGCGCTTGGGCGTACCGTCAGGCTTCTTCAGCCCACTGTCAACCCACTCGTGATACGGCTCGACGCCGAGAAGCGTGAAGCGGAAACCGTCGAGGGGCGCGCTCGGGAAGAGCCTGCGCTGTGGTTGCTCTGAGAAGAGCGTGTCGAAAATGTTTGGCATGTCCTATTTCCTCCCATCGTCATCGGAGTCGTTGCCACCGTCTGGGGCACCGCCCTCCTCCATCTCGTCAGGGTCATCATCGTCGTCTGGCAAACCGCCCCCGCTTCCGCACACCTGTGTAGGCACTTGCACAGATAAGTCCTCGCCCGTGATGAGGTATGCTAGGCGGTCAACCACCAGCTCCATTCGGGAGACTCCGCCCATCAAGGTATGGATTTGGTTACCTTGGGCCTGAATATGTATTGCCATCGCCTTTAACTCGGCATCCTTGTGCGCCTTCGCATAGCGAGAGCGGATGTAGGTGCTGAGCTGATTGCACACGTGGGGATTGCTCATGACGAACATGTAATCGACCATCGTTGTATAGATGAGGTCTACGAGGTCGCAGTACGCGGTAATGTCCTGCTCGCGCACGATTGTGTACAGTTCACCGAGCGCCCTTGATATCTGCGTCTGGGTGGCCTTGAGGTATGTCTGTGCGTCGAAGCCGCCAAAGGACACGATGTCATCGGGGGAATAGCGCACTTTGCCCCTGTCAGCTGGCACCTTGCTAGGCTGAATGTCCATATGCGCGAAGTAGCGTACGAGACCGACGATGTTATGCACGAGTTGGAGCATGACCCCACCCAGCACGTCAACCAGAGCCTTTACCTGCGCGTGCGCCTTCTTGCCGGGATAGTAGAGAGCTACATGAAAATGAGCCTTCTTGAGGGAGCCATCGGGCCAATGGTCGGAGTCATGCAATGGCGAGATGCATCCCTGTATGCCGTGCTCGCTAAGGATGTTCATGGTGTCGGGGTTCATGGAGTCAGGATAGAGAATGAAAGTCCACGCCCTACCGCGCTCGTCGTTCGCGGCATCCTCGTAGTCGACCAGAAGCTGTTCCCAGTCGGCATCCTTGGCGAAGTCGGCAGATGCCACTTGCATCTTCTCGAACACCTTCTGCTCGAAAGTCGGCTCTGGCTTCTCTTCCTGCTCCTTGTTGCTAGCCTCGTCAGTCGGTTCGATGGCGGCGCTGCTGTCCTTTGGCTCCTTGGCCTCGTCGCGCTTCTTGCGTGCTTGCCTTCCGCTCACATTGACCACCCCTCGTCACTTTTTTGGGTGGACTCTGCCCAATGACCAATATTCTTATTGACGTAGGGGGTAAGGCTGTTTTTCATCGGCTGTCCCTCCCTGCGGAGAGAATGCCTGCGATAGCCTCTACCTGCGCATCGCTGAGAGATGGTGCTTGGGACACCACGAGATGCACGGTGTTCTCGTAGCCCGTTCTGACATCTTGATGCAGTCCGGCGGACTCCAGATCGCTACGCTTCACGTAGCGCCTTCCGCCCTTCTTCACGGACGGGAGCTTTCCGTCGCGGATGCGACGCATGAGGGTTGAGCACGAGCCATATCCCTCCCTCACGGCATCGCTGACGGTCATTACGTCTTTGTTCATGATGATGGCCTCTCTTCCATCCACGATGGGAGGCCAAAAGAAAAGCGGCCAACAGGCTAACAGCTCCTACGCTGTCTCAACCTGCTCGCCGCATCTGCCTATTTGCGCTTTCCTTTTCGCGCAGTGATAG
>JAGAWD010000188.1 GCA_017941585.1 Olsenella sp.
CATCAGATAGAGATGATGCAGCCCGCGCATGGTGAGCGTGTCGTCCACCGTGACCTGGTGCTCGAGAAGCGCGGCCAGCTCGAGCGCGCCCGTTCCCGTGACGACGGCAGGCGCCTCTGCGCCCATCTCCGCAAACACGCGGGAGAGAAGACCATCCACCCGGGCGGCCTCCCCCAGCACGACGCCAGACTGTATCGCCTCGCGCGTCGACTTCCCGACGACCGCGGCCGGGGCCCGAAGCTCTATCTCGGGCAGGCGGGCCGCCGAGGCCGCCAGCGCGCGGGCACCGAGCGCGAGGCCCGGCGCGATGATGCCACCCGCAAAGGCGCCGTCCGCGTCGACGACCTCGATGTTCACCGTGGTGCCAAGGTCGACGGCGACCGCGGGCGCACCATAGGACTCGCGCAGGGCGATGGCGTCGGCGATGCGGTCGGAGCCCACCTCGGAGGGGTCGTTGTAGCGCATCTTGAGGGACGTCTTGAGCCCTGGCCCCACGACGAAGGGCCGCGTCCCGCACGCAATCGCGAGCGCGCGGGCCCACGCGTCGGTGAGGGCGGGCACCACGCAGGAGAGTATGGCGCCGAGCGGCGGCTTGGCGAAGGACGCGGCGCGCTCCGCCGAGAGGCCGCGCTCGCGGGCAACGTCCTGCGCGAGCACGCCGAGCACCTGCGCGAGGCGCATGCGCGCCTCGTCGGGCGTGAGGCTCTCCGGCGTGGTCAGCTCCCAGGTGCCGAGCGGCTCGTCGCGCTCGCGTGCGTCGGAGGCGAACAGCGCGAAGCGGGTCGTCGTGTTGCCGACGTCGAGGGCAAGGCAGCATAGCGGTTTGCTCATGTGTTGAGGCTCCGTTTCCAAGCGTTTCTCCCCTCCCTTTAGCGGGGGACGGCAGCTATACTGTACCAAGTCTTTCGCGCTCGTCCGGCGCGAAGGCGCCCGGTAACCCGACTCCCCGGCATGGCCGACCCGGCCACGCGCCGACCCCGGCGCTCGCCAAGGGGGAGCGGATATACGCGAAGGAGTACATATGGACACTCAGGAAAGCCGCGCCTCCTGGCGCGGGCAGCTCACGGCGCGCGGAGTCGCCATCGGCGGCATTGGCTGCGTCATCATCACGGCATCGTCGGCCTACACCGCGCTCAAGCTGGGCGCGCTCCCGTGGCCGATCGTGTTTGCCGCCGTCGTATCCCTCTTCTTCCTCAGGCTTCTCGGCAAGACGTCGCTCAACGAGGCGAACGTCACCCACACCATCATGTCTGCGGGCGCGATGGTCGCGGGCGGCCTCGCCTTCACCATCCCCGGCGCGTGGATGCTCGGGCTGGGCGACCAGTTTGGCTGGGTCGAGATCTTCCTCGTCGCGCTCGCGGGCACGGTGCTCGGCCTTATCTGCACGGCCATCATCCACCAGCACTTCATCGTCGACACCGAGCTCGAGTTCCCCACCGGCACCGCCGCGGCGGAGACCCTGCGCGCGGCCGAGGTCGGCGGCACGACGGGCGCGCAGCTCTTCGGCTCGATGGGCCTCGCCGGGCTCTACGCCGTCCTGCGCGACGCCCTGCACGTGGTGCCCACGATGCTCTTGCAGCTGCCCATCCCCGGCGTGGTGTTTGGCATCTACAACTCGCCCATGATGCTCTCGGTGGGCTTCCTCGTGGGCATCGTGCCGCTGCTCTTCTGGTTCGGCGGGGCCGTGTTCGCGAACTTCGGACTTGTCGTGGGCGGCAGCGCCGCGGGCCTCTGGGACGTCGACACGGCGCGCGGCATCGTGAGCAGCCTCGGCATGGGCCTCATGATGGGATCGGGCATCGCCACCGTCGTGAAGGACATCCTGCCCAAGGTCGGCGGCATCGTGCGCGGGCTCACTGGGTCGGCCGGCGCGACCGGCGCGCCGCGCGACGGGACAAATGGCGAGGCGGACGGCGCGAGAAGCCTCGTC
>JAGAWD010000189.1 GCA_017941585.1 Olsenella sp.
CGCTCTCCCAATAATTCAACCCCCGTTCGAAGACTCTGATTCGAAGACACTGTTTTATAGACTTCTCGCGCCAGCTGCGTACGTCGTGGCCGTGCACAAAAGGACCGGCCACCTGAAGTTGGTGACCGGCCCAGTATTATTTGGAGAGAACAGACGGCTGTCTTCAACCGCTGTTCTCGTCGTTGCGCTTTCGTCGCTGCGCTTTCGTCGCTGCCCGTGGGCTCCGTCTGCCCACGTCTGTCTGCACGTGCCTGAGCGGGGGGCTAGCCGTCGCTTCGGGCGAATGCGTTCTTCATTCCGAGGCTTGCTGCGAGAAGGACGTTGTCGAGCAGCTCATCGGTCTTCTCGCGAAGCATCACGCAGATCTCGTCGTTGGCGGACTCGAGCACCTCGGCGGCACCGCTCGCGGCGGAGGCAGTGGAGGCGCCGCCGGCAGCAGCGGCGGGGCTATTGGCGCCGGCGTCGTCCTTCTCGAGCCCTGCCATCGCCGCGTCCGCCTTCGCCACGAGCGCGTGGCCGCGCGAGCCGACGGCCTCCTGGTAGCGCTCGATATGAGCTGCGCACGCGTTGAAGTGCGCGTCGGCAAGCGCTGCGACGATGCGGTTCGTCCAGTAGAAGCTTTCGGTCGTGACCTGCGCACCGGTGTTGGAGAGGTACTCGGGTACCCTGTTCACGTTCGTGAAGAGCGGAACCAATGCGTTGAACGCGTTTGACCCGAAGGCCATCCACTGCAGGGCGCGGCACTCCTCGGGGCCGTACGGCCTCAGCTGGATGACGGCGAGCTGGCCGTTGCGGTTGATGCCGATGGGGCGGTAGCTTCCGCGCGTCGCCGGCGTGCCCGCCGCTCCGTAGGGGTCGTAGGGCGTGCCTTGGTAGTGGAGGGAGAGTGCGTACTTGACATCCTCGATCGTGACCTTGCGCGCGGGAGGGAGCGCCCAGGGGATGTCGTCGTCCTCGGGACCCCAGTTGGCGTCGGGCCTGTTCCAGCCTAGGCGCGGGTTGAGGAAGCGGTGCAGGTCCCACGCGCGCGGGGTGTTGTAGACGTGGTCCGCGTCGCTGTGGCTGCCAAATGCCTCGCGCGGATTGAAGAGGCGGTGCACCCTCGTGCCCGGAATGAGGTCCTCGCTGTCGACCGCGCGCTCGCGCTCGGCAAAGCCCACCGGTCCGTCGCCCTCGTAGTCGAGCGTGAGGTCGAGGTGGTTCGCATCCATCCACTCGGCAAGGTCGGCCGAGCACAGAAAGTCCTTGCCGTTGCCGAGCGCGTCCTTTAGGTCGAACGCGTCGATTCCCAGCTGGTTGGGCATCGTCACGTAGCAGTCGTCGGGCACGCGCGCGGCGATCCAGTGGTGCCCGCCCACCGTCTCGAGCCACCAGATCTCGTCGGCATCGGAGAAGGCTATGCCGTTCATCTCGTAGGTGCCAAAGCGCTCAAGGTACGAGCCGAGGAGAAGGACGCCCTCCCTCGCCGAGGAGATGTACGGCAAGACGATGGTCACCATGTCCTCCTCGCCGATTCCACCCGGCGTCTCGGGGAGGTAGTCGTCGGCCCCCTCCTCGCCTTGGGCGGGCACGAGGGCGACGAGCGGGTCGGCCCCGAGCACGCGCTCGTTTGAGGTAAGCGTCTCGGTCGCGCTCATGGCGACGTTCTTCTCGTTGACGCCTGCCGCCGCCCAGATGCCGTCCTTGGGGATGGCGTCGGGAACGGCCGTGTAGCGCATGGGGTTCTCTGGGAGGTCGATCTCGACGTGGCTCTGCACCGAGCGATAGTGGCGGGGCTGGTCGGCGGGCTGGACGACCGCGAGCTTCTTGGGCGTGAAGACTCCGCCGGGGGAGTCCTCGTTGCGGGCGATGATGGTCGACCCGTCGTAGCTTGCCTTCTTGCCGACGAGCAGGGTGGTGCAGGGCATGGTGCCTCCTATCGTGTTGTCGTTTCGTGCGGGGTGCGCAGACGCGGTGCCGCAAGGACGCGTCGTCGAACGCTCACCTGTATACTAGCGAATAGTAGCTAATGCTAGCGAACGGTATCGAACGAGCGTGAATGATGTGAATGGCAGTGCGTGTTAGCGAACGCCAGTGCGTGTTAGCGAACGCTAGTGCGTGTTAGCGAACGCTAGTGCGTGTTAGCGAACGGGCGCGTCTCCCCGAGTGGCGCCCTCTGTGTCAGATCGCGCGGTGCGTGCGGATGAGAAGGCGGGAAGAACTATGGGCATGGCAGGTATGGACGAGGTTTCGACGAGATCGACCGAGGGGGAGGGGGCCTCGACGCGCAAGGCGCGCGTTCCCCACCACGGGGTCGACAGAATCGCTTCGATGAGGGTAGTCCTGACCTGCTCGGCCCTGGTCTCTTCGGTCGCTCTGTGCTGCGTGCTTGCCGGCTGCACCCAGGGCAATCCGTCGAACGCGCAGCCCACCGTGGAGACCGTCGAGGTGGTGCTCCCCGCTACCCAGGGCGGGCCGAAGACGTTCACCTCGAACGATCTTGAGTGCACCGTCGAGCTCAAGGCGTTCCATCCCGTGAGCGAGGGTGAGATCTGCTACGAATACAACCTCACCATCACGAATCCGGGGTCCAGGCTCGACGAGTGGTCCGTCGACGTTCCCTTCTCTGACGACTTCTCGCTCGTTGAGGGGAAGAGGGCCGACTACGCCGTCTCGGGCAGGGCCCTCACCGTTTCGTCCAAGGACTACAACGCGCTCTTCCCGGCCGCCGGCGAGCTCTCCGACCTCTCCTTCAAGGTGAGGGGTCCCGAGTCCCTGGTCGTGGCGGCATAGGCCACCGAGCAACGCCCCGCCCGCAACGCCCCGCCCGCAACGCCCCGCCCGCAACGCCCCGCCGCACGACTCCCGTCCACACAACGGAGGCTGCCATGTCCATGCAGTTCAGAAGAAGGCTCCCCATTCCCCGAGAGGTCCGCGAGGAGATGCCGCTTGCGCCGTCCCTTGCCGCACGAAAGCAGACGTTCGACGCGGAGGTGGCGTCCATACTCGCAGGGCGCGACCCCCGGCGGCTCCTCATCATCGGCCCCTGCTCGGCCGACCGGGAGGATGCGGTCCTCGAGTACGTCTGCCGTCTCGCGCGCCTTCAGGAGCGCGTCTCCGAGAAGATGCTCGTCGTCCCGCGCGTGTACACCAACAAGCCGCGTACGCGGGGAACCGGCTACAAGGGACTGCTCCACAGCCCCGATCCCGAGGGAACAGACGACCTTCTTTCGGGAATCAAGGCCATGCGCCACATGCATCTGCGCGTGGTCGAGGAGACCGGGATGTACACGGCGGACGAGATGCTCTACCCGTCCAACTACCAGTACCTCATCGATGTCCTCTCCTACGTTGCCGTGGGCGCTCGCTCCGTCGAGAACCAGGAGCACCGCCTCGTTGCGGGTGGCATCCCCGTGCCCGTTGGGATGAAGAACCCCACGGGCGGGTCAACCTCGGTCATGCTCAACTCGATCTTTGCGGCGCAGGTTCCCCAGACCTTCATCTTTCGAAACTGGGAGGTCAAGACGACGGGCAACCCCTTTGCGCATGCGCTGCTGCGCGGCTACGTCGGCCTCGACGGCATCAACTATCCCAACTACCACTACGAGTACCTCGAGCGCCTGGCCGAGGTCTACACGCAGGACAGGTACGTCAACCCCGCCGTGCTCATCGACTGCAACCACGACAACTCGGGCAAGCGCCCCCTCGAGCAGTCGCGCATAGTGGGGGAGGTGCTCGACTCCGTCCGCCGGTCGCCCAACATCGCACGGCTCTTTCGGGGCTTCATGATCGAGTCCTACCTCGAGGACGGAAGCCAGCCGGTGGGAGGGGGCGTGTTTGGCAAGTCGATCACGGACGCGTGCCTTGGTTGGGAGAAGACCGAGCGCCTCGTTCTCGAGATGGCCAATCGGCTCTAGCGTCCCGCTCCGTCGCCCACGAACCGCAGCCCTCACCGAGTGTACGGTCGGCAGTGTACACTCGGCGCAAAACCCGTCGAGTGCACAGTCGGCAGTGTACACTCGGCGCGAAAGTGCAGCGAGTGTACAAACAGGAGTGTACACTCGACGCGAAACCCCACCGAGTGTACGGTCGCAAGTGCGCACTCGACGCAAAACCTCACCGAGTGTACGGTCGGCAGTGTACACTCGGCGCAAAACCCCACCGAGTGTACGGTCGCAAGTGCGCGCTTTGCTTGTGCGGGAGCCAATCAGCTTTGATGAGACGGGACGACCGACCCTCCATGATGGGATTGACGGCCGATGGGATTGACGGTCCTATGCGATGGATATGCCGAGCAGCACGCCCATGTAGATGAAGATCGACATCACTACGAGGTAGCCAAACGCGTACTTGGCGATCTTGCCGAGAACCTCCCCGTCCTTGCCCACGAGTCCGCAGGTTGCGGTGCCGATTGCGATTGACTGGGGCGCAAGCATCTTGCCGGCGGAGACGCCGAGCGAGTTTGCCGCCGCGAGCCAGAGGGGGTCTGCGCCGATGGCGCTTGCCGCCTGTACCTGGACGGAGCCGAAGAGGACCTCGCTCGAGGTTCCCGATCCCGTGACGAAGGTGCCGAGCCCGCCGAGCACTGGCGCGACGAGCGGATAGAAGCTGCCGAACGTCCCGACGAAGAAGGCGGCGATGCTCGCGATCATGCCCGAGTATCCCATGACCTTCGCACAGGCGAGGATCGCGAGCATGGTGACGATCGTCCTGCTCATCTGCTTGACGGTGGCACCCAGCACCTCGAGCATCTCCGAGACGGAGCATCCCTGGATGAGCCCGCCCACAATGCCGCAGGCCATGATGAGGACGCCGGGCGTATTGACCCACGAGAAAGTGAGGGTGGCCGAGGGGTCTCCCTGGTAGATGTTGACGGTGGTCTTTATCTGCGAGAGGGGGTCGTGGACGAGGGGAACGAGGCGGCTCGTGACGACGAGCACGATGAAGATGAGGATGAACGGGCACCAGGCGCGCAGGGCCTCGGCGGGGGAGAGGGTCTTGTCCGCGCCTGCCGCGCCTTCCTTGGAGGGGGCGGCGAGCTCGTACTCCTCGGGAACCTTGTGCTTGGACTTGAGCGCGACAAGGAAGGTGACGACGAGCGAGCACACCGCGCCGACTACGACGGGAAGATCCGCTCCGATGAACATCGCGGCAACGATCTCGGGAACGGCGAAGGAGATTCCCGACGCGAGGGTGATGGGAATGACGCCCTTGAGCGCCTTGGGACCACCGCCCACGAGCATGACCATCAGAAACGGCGTGGCGATCACGAAGGGGGCAACCTGGAGAGACTGGACGAAGGCGAGCGACGTCGAGTCTAGGCCGGTGATGCTCGCGAGCGTGGTGGTGGGGATGCCGATCGAGCCGAACATGGTTGGCACGCCGTTGGCAAGCAGACAGGCGAGAATGCCGACGATAGGGTCGAAGCCGAGCGCCATGAGCATGCTCGCGGGGATGGCGACGGCGGTGCCGAAGCCAGCCATGCCCTCGAGGAAGCCGCCGAAGCACCAGCCGATGAGCAGGACGAGTACACGCTTGTCCGACGAGACGGAAGTGAGCATGCCCTTGATCGTTTCCATGGCGCCCGTGTGTACCGTGAGGTTGTAGGTGAAGACGGCCGCGATAATGACGATGACGATGGGCCAGATGGCCATGGCCATGCCCTCGAGGGCGGCAGTCAGGGCGTTCATGGGCGTCATCTTCCAGACGGCGACCGCGAGCACAACGGCAACCAAAGCCGCGCCAAGGCTCGCGATATAGGCCTCCATCTTGAGGCCACACAAGGCGATCACCAACCAGATGACGGGCAGCAGGGCAAGAACGAACATGAGAAGCATCTCGGCCATCTTGGCTCCTTCGGTATGGACTGTTGGCTCCTTCGGTATGGACTTGCTTTGTCTAGAGTATGAACCAAAGTGGGTGCCGTTCCTGCAGGCAAATTAAGAAAGTAGAATGTACTCGTGGCACTGTACATGTCGCGAACCCATGCGCCGTCGCGGGTACGGGCACCCGTGGCCGGCGGGCAAGTCGGCGGGAGGCCCCGCCGCAGAGCGCCTGGCCGAAAGGAAACCATGCTCCAGCTCAAGAACATCCGTAAGGCCTACACCACCGACTCCTTCACCCAGGTCGCCCTTGACGACGTCTCGGTGACGTTTCGCGACAACGAGTTCGTGGCGATCCTCGGCCCATCGGGGTCGGGCAAGACCACCATGCTCAACATCCTGGGTGGGCTCGATCACGCAGACTCCGGCGACATTGTGATCAACGGCATTTCCACCAAGGACTACGGCGACAAGGACTGGGACACCTACCGCAACCATCGCGTGGGCTTCATCTTCCAGAGCTACAACCTCATTCCCCACCAGTCGGTGCTCTCCAACGTCGAGCTGGCGCTCACGCTCTCTGGCGTGGGCAGGGCCGAGCGCAGGGCGCGCTCGCTCGCCGCCCTCGAGGACGTGGGGCTCGGCGAGCACGCCCACAAGCGGCC
>JAGAWD010000190.1 GCA_017941585.1 Olsenella sp.
GCACTGGCCCGCTCCGTAACCGCGCGACCGGCGGCGACGTGCTCGGCGCGTGCCTGTCCGGCAGCTGCCCGCCCCGCCCCGGCGTGCTCCCGCCGCGGAGCCGGCGTCGTGCGAGACGGTACGGGAGAGACCCCGTCTGTCGGCACGGAGCCGCGGGGCGCCGCGTTGCGCGGCGCGGCGTGCTTTGGGCGTCGACGTTCCTCTGGGGCCATGATTCCTCCTGCCGTAACCGTTTGCAAACCAGTCTACAACGGCGCGGCCGACGACGCACGCGCGACGCCGTCGGCCCCCGCACGGCCCCCGCACGGCTCCCGCACGCCATCCCTCACACGAGGAAGAGCTCCAATACGAAGACGAGGCCGCAGCACCCGACGGCCACCTGAAATAGGCTCGCACCATACCACGAGGCGACAATTCCCAAGACCAGCGCGGCCGCACCGGCGACGGGAGAGCTCGTGGCCTCGACGATCGCCGGGAAGGTCATGACGGCCAGCGTCACGTAGGGCACGTAGAAGAGAAACGACCGCAGGAAGCGGTTTTTGATCTGCCCCCGAATGAGCGTGAGCGGAACGACGCGGATGAGAAACGTCACGAGCGCCATCACCGCTATGTATACGTAGGCGTTACCCCGCATGGCGGTCGCCTCCCTCGCGCGCGTCGACCGCGGCCACCACGTCCTCGCCGAGGGACTCGAGGCTCGCCTCGTCCTCCCCCAGCTCCCCCGCCCCGCCGTCCTCGACGGGGAAGAGCAGCGCGGCGGCGGCCGAGAGGGCGACGGTGAGGATGATGGTGCGCGTGCCGCCCGGGAGCGCGGAGACCACGGGTGCGAACTCGAACGCCGCACTGGCCGCGAAGCTCAGGGCAACGAACGCCCGCACGACTCGGTTCCTTCGCGCCGGCGGGATGATTATGGCAAGGAACATGCCGAAGAGCGCGACGGAGAGCGCGCTCACCACGCGCGGCGGCATGACGTTTCCAAGGGCGATGCCAAGCGCCGTACCCACCGCCCAGCCGGGCATCGAGGAGATCATCGCGCCGTAGGAGTAGTATGGGTCGACGTAGCCCGGGCGCGCGATGGCGATGCCGAAGACCTCGTCGGTGAGGTCGAAGCCCACGAGTATGCGGTGGACGAGGCGGGTCCCCGGCGCAAATCGCTGCGAGATGGCGCAGCTCATCAGCATGTAGCGCGCATTGGCGATGAGCGTCACGATCGCCATCTCGAGATAGCTCCCACCCGCGGCTATGAGCGTGAAGGCGGCGTACTCCCCCGCCGAGGCGTTGTTGAGGAGACTCGCGAGAAACCCCTGGAAGGGCGTCAGCCCGACGCCGCGCGCCGCGATGCCGAGCGAGAAGGAGACGGCTAGGTAGCCAAGGCCGATGGGCACGCCGTCGCGGGCGCCCTCGCGGAGTGCCCGACCGTGCCGAGCGAAGAATCCCCTGTGCATGCCCTCAGGCACCTCCCTCGTACGGATGGACCGCGACTCTCGCCCGATACGCCCGCGCTCGCACCTGCTCCGCGCTCGCGACCACCCGCGCCACTCGCAGCCGCGGCGTTACTTGTTCTCTATCTTCCCAACGTTCTTGATCACGATCGAGACGTACCCCTCGGAGTCCGTGGTGAACTCGATATAGTTCGAGTCTGCCGCGTACTGCGAGGGAAAGGTTATCTCGATGCCGGTGTCCGTCTTTATCTTGTGGTTCTTGGCGAGCCGGTTGGCCACGCCGCGCTTGACGGGCACCTCCTCGGGAAGGTCCCTCTCGCGCGCGGCCTCCTCGAAGCGCTCGCGCATCTCCGGCCTGTCCTCGAAGACCTCACGGCCAACCTCCTCCGGAGCGAAGGACTCCTCGCGGTCGGCGCTCGACGCGACGACGGCCTTGGCCTGGGCCACCGCCTCGGTGACGTTGGCACCGTACTCCGCGGCGACGTCGGCCACGATCTTCTCGACTGTCTCCACGACCTCCCTGCTCGACGCCTCGACCGAGCATTGCAGGAGGCCGTCGGGGATGACGCGGCGCTCCTCGGTCCCGACGGTGCGCACCTTGTCGTGGAAGTCGATCGAGAAGTCCGCGAGGTCGACGATGACGTAGCTGTCGACCTTCTGGGTCGGGTTGGGAAGCGTGGAGTCCTGCCTGAGGATGCCGTTCGCGGCGGCGCCCGTAGCGTCACTCCCAAGCTCGTGCACGAAGGCCTGCTTGCGCGGGAGGAGAACCGCCGCGAAGAACTCCTGCGAGAGGTCGTCGAAGCCGTCGGCGTCCTGGGCCGCCTCGACCATGGCCTCTGCCACGGCACCGCTGCCCGCCTGCTCTGCACGCACCTTCATGTCCTTGGTGTCGGTGAAATCGCAGACGAGAAGGTCGCACTCCTCCAGGTCGTCGCAGCGGCGCAGCTCCTCCCACAGATACTGGGCCACCTGCTCGGAGATCTCGACGAAGCCGATCTGCCCGGCAACGTAACCATGCAACGCGTCGGCAAAGCCGCTTCCCTCCGAGAACGAGCCGTGCTGGTTGTCTGCGCTCGAGCTAATCTTGCGCATGTGACGCTGCACGTATGACTTCGTCGCACGCTCCGACACGTCGAGCTCACGCTCGGAGAAGTAGTAGCTGCCGCTCTCGAAGTCGAAGGCGTGCAGGATGGCATGGCTGATTCGCATCATGGGCAGGGTCACCGTCTAGCAGTCTGGGCGCGGGCTTGGGGCGCAAGCGCCGGTTGGTTGGGCGCAGAACAGGATAGCGCACCTCGCGGACGCAATCGCAAATGCAGAAAAAGCACGCCAATGGAAGGCCGTACGCATGGCCTCCGTCTCGAGCGCCCTCCTACAGCGCGAACCTGCACTCAACACGCCCACATCAAGGCGCATACTATACTTGCATGTAGGCTCATGGAGTACGGGCTACGTGCGGACGCACTCTCGTAGACGCGCCTGCAACAGGAGGAACACATGGGACGAGCCGTCGAACATCCTACAAGGCACGCCAGCATTTCTCGCAGGTCCTTCGTGCTTGCCCTTGCGGCTACGGCCATCTTGCCCCTTGCCAGCTGCGCGCCGTCAAAGATTCCCCAGAAGGGGATGAAGGGAAAGCGCGTGGAGGTCGTCCTCCCCTACAGTGCCGGCACGGGCTACACGTGGACCTGCGAGACAGACAACAACATCCTTGAGCTCCAAGGCATCAGCACCGTCGACCTCGCTGCAGAGGGTGTGGCCGGCGGCCCCTTGGAGGACCACTTCGTGCTCGTGGGAAAGGGGGCCGGTTCGGTGCGGGCAACCTTCAGGCTGTCGCGCGCCTGGGAGCCAACGGAGAGTGACGAGACGCTCGTCTGCAGCTTCTCGGTCAGCAATGATCTCACCGTCACGTTCGAGGGCTTCGAGGGCAAGGCGTACAAGGACTGCGTCAGGATGTCCTAGGCACGGCCGGGCTCCGAACGCTCTTTGCCTCTCCGAAACTCATGCCGGATGGCGAGGGCGCAAAGCGGCTTCGAGCGCTCGGGCCTTCAGGAGCGCAAATCGGCGTCGAGAGGCCCGCCCACTGGAGCGCAAAACTGCGCCGAAAGAACTGGGCGACCCCGCACTCGACGGGCCCTTTTCGATGGATTGACCATGTGAGCTCGTCTCTTGAGCGGCGACCCACCAGAGGCCCCGAAGAACCTCTCTTTAGCGCATGCCAGATGCCTGCCGACTCGGCCGCGCACTGCATCGCAAGCAGTTGCAGCCCTTGTCCGCAGGTTGGGTTGCCACGAGCCGCAGAGTTCTAGAGGTATGGGGATGCGTCAGCCGAAGAGATGCGTCAGTTGTAGAGAAGTGAGCAAGCGCCGGCGTCAGGAGCGAAGCGAACGATTGCCTGCGTTATCCTAATGACACTGTTGGACATCACGTAACATCGACATCCTCTTGCGGAGGCACCATGGCAGAAAACGCCGAAACTTCCATCAAGCTCTTCGTCTCGTCGCACAAGGGCGGCGTAAAGTTTCCCGAGAGCGACCTCGTCTACCCAATTGAGGTCGGGGCCGCACTACACAAGAAGAAGATCGAGGGCATCCTGCACGACGACGAGGGCGAGAACATCTCCGAGAAGAACCCGCGCTACTGTGAGCTGACAGCCCAGTACTGGGCATGGAAGAACGCGGACGCCGACTACTATGGCTTCATGCACTACCGTCGCTACTTCTCGTTCAACCAGGGCGAGGAATTCGAGACCAACCACTTCGGCGACATTCTCATGGACGCCAACGACGACAATACCCTCAAGCTTCTGGGCTATGGCGACGACGAGAAGATTCGCTCCATCATCGAGCAGTACGACCTCATCGTCCCCCAGAAGGGCTGCTTCGTCGACAACGCAACCATCGGCGATGCCTACGCACACGCGTGGGAGCAGCACAAGGAGGACCTCGACTGCGTGCTCGAGATCATCGACGAGCGCCATCCGGAGTTCTCCGGCGTCGTGCGCGACTACCTCAATCAGACCGAGGGCTACTACTGCAACATGTTCATCATGCGCAAGGAGCTCTTCGAAGACTACTCCGCCTGGCTCTTCGACATCCTCGAGGAGCACGAGCGCCGGCGCGGAGATGCACTCGACAGCTACGACGTCACGACCAACCGCGTGAGCGGGTACCTCGCCGAGCGGCTCTGCGGTGCGTACCTCACCTGGCTCACCCAGCAGGGATATCGCTACACCACCCTGCAGCGCACGCTCTTTGCAAACGTGGACGACATCGAGACCCTCTCCCCCGCCTTCACCGCGAGCGAGAAGGAGCCGGTCGCCGTTGTCTTCTCCGCAAACGACTACTACACCCCCTACTTGGGAGCGCTCCTCAAGTCGATCGCTGAGAACTCTTCCTCGAAGCGCAACTACGACCTCATCGTGCTGCACGAGGACTTCAGCGCGCAGAACATGGCCCTCATGAGGGAGATGGTGGAGGCCGAGAACATCTCGCTTCGCTTCCTCAAGGTCACGGCCGCCATGCGCGAGTATCAGGACAAGCTATTCCTGCGTGGTCATTTCAAGGTGGAGACATACTTCCGCCTGCTGCTCCCGCAGCTCTTGCCCGACTACCACAAGGTCCTCTACCTCGACGCAGACATGATTAACCTGCACGACGTTGCTGATCTCTTTGACACGGACGTCGAGAACTACCTCGTCGCGGCCGTGCGTGACGCGGACACCGCCGGCCTCTATAACGGTGCCCCGCACAGTGGCACGAAGATGCCGAAAAAGGAGTACATGGACACCGTCCTCAAGATCGAGCGTCCGTATGACTACTTCCAGGCGGGTACCATCGTCTTCAACCTCGACGCGTGGCGTGAGACCTACACTCCGGAGGAGATTTTCGCCTTCGCATCGTCGAACGACTGGCAGCTGCTCGACCAGGACGTCCTCAACTACCTCTGCCAGTACCGCGTGAAGTTCGTCGACATGGCCTGGAACACGGTCATCGACTGGCGTGGCATGCGCATCAACGACATCATCAAGCGTGCGCCTCGCGACATCTACTTCGCATACATGGAGTCGCGCAAGAACCCCTACGTCGTGCACTATGCCGGACCCGACAAGCCCTGGGTCAACCCAGAGAGCGACATGGCGACTTACTTCTGGAAGTATGCGCGCATGACGCCGTTCTATGAGACGGCGCTCCATCGCATGGCCATCTCCGTGGCGGCGGGTGACGAGGACAAGCCCCTGTCGCTCAAGGCAAAGGAGTTCCTCTATCAGAAGGTCGCCGTGCCGGCAGTCCACAAGGTGCTCCCCGAGGGCAGCAAGGGTCTCGAGAAGGCCCGCTACCACTATCGCAAGATCCATCCCCAGAGGAACGAGGACTAGTCGCGAGCGAGGCTGCCAGCAGTACCGTTCACCAAACAGCCCCGGCGCTCCATTGGAGCGTCGGGGCTTTCTCATGTCGGGCATCTCATTGGACACCTTATGTCAGACGCCTTACGAGAAATCCGCACCGCAAAGCCGCGCGTCCGGCAGCGGAGAGACGGTCGTCTTCGCGAATCCCCACCTGAGGCGGAACTCCTACCTAAGGCGGAACTGCGCATCCCACTGGCTGAAGTTGGGATTGAGCGTCGGGTCACCCAGAGCGAAGCGATCGGCGTGCCTCGAGGCAAGACGGGCGTATTCGCGAAGGAACCGCACGTGATGGCGTTTGTCCGTTGCTTCGCGTCCGCGAGAGGAGAACTCCTTGTGGTGCAGCTCGGCGTAGGGGGTGTAGGTGACCTCGTAGCCCGCGTCGCGCGCCCGCAGGCAGAAGTCGCCGTCGTTGAAAGCCACGGCAAGCCCCTCGTCGTAGCCTCCCAGCTCCTCGAACACGGAGCGACGAACGAGCTGGCAGGCGCCCGTCACCATGGTCGAGTCATGCGGGAGGGCGATGTTGTAGTCGTGGTCGATGAGGTCTGCTGGGGTGGTCTCCCCCAGGTGCATGAAGTAGCCGTTGGGATTGAAGGCCATGCCGGCATGCTGTGTGAGCCCATCGGGAAAGACGAGCTTCGCACCCACGACGGCTACCTCGGGGCGCTGCGCGAGGGCGGCCACCATCTCCTCGATCCAGCCAGGCGAGATGACGTCGGTATCGTTGTTGAGGAAGAGAAGGAGGTCTCCCCTAGCCTCTCGAGCACCATGGTTCACGATGGCAGAGTAGTTGAACTGTCCGTCACGCTCCGGCTTCCAGGTCGTCACGCGGACGCGCTCGTCTTGGGCGACGAGCTTCTCATAGTAGGAGAAGGTCTCGGCTCTCTCGCTGTTGTTCTCTACTATGAGTACCTCAAAATTGGGGTAGGTCGTCTTCTCGAGAATCGAATCCATGCAGGAACGCAGGAGATCGAGATGATCCTTGCTGGGAATGACCACGCTCACGAGCGGAAGAGTTTCGGGCAGGGCATAGCGTACGCGATACGTCCCGGCAACCGGACCTTGGGCGACGGTTGCCGACGCCCCCGTACGAGAGAGATGCGCCTCCAACGCCCGTCTGCCAGCAGTACGGGCATCGTCGTCAAGGCCGTGCGGACGTGCATGATAGAGAATGCGCGTCACCTGGACTATGTGATTCGTCAGCTCGAACGCCCGGAGCGTACGGTGATAGGCACGTGCCGGCGCGAGAATCTCTGGGACGGGCCCGATTCTTCTCAACAAGTCAGCACTCATCACCTGCAGGTGTCCGACATAGTCGTACGCACGAATCTTCGCGAGGTTTGGTGCGGGCTTGATGGCGGGACGGCACAGTCGGCAGCCCTCGACTGCGTCCTCGTCGCAGTATAGGAACTCCGCACCAGGTTCGTCTTGAGCGGCACGGGCAAACGCCTCGAGCGCATCGGGTTCGAGAAGATCGCCGTTCTCGAGGAAGGCGACAAAGTCGCCGTCGGCACGCGATACCGCAGCGTCCTCAAGCTCCGCAAGCGAAGAGCCGCCCCTATCGACCGCCACCTTGCAGCGACCATCGCGCTCAAAGGCCGACCGTTCATCTTCGGAAAGGTCGCGATTGGAGCAAAGGAGCAGCTCCCAGTTGGCGTATGTCTGGTCGAGAACAGAGCGGACGGTCTTGTCGGCAAAGTCCGCGACGGATGCTACCACCACACTGATGCGCGGTCCGCCGTGCACCAATCCCCTGCGAGCGACGGCCATGTCAGGGGGATATCCCTGCCTCAGGAACC
>JAGAWD010000191.1 GCA_017941585.1 Olsenella sp.
ATCGCCCGCGCGCTTGCGATGAGGCCCGGACTGATGCTCTTCGACGAACCGACGAGCGCCCTCGACCCAGAGATGGTCGGCGAGGTACTCGACGTCATGCGCCAGCTTGCGAGAGAGGGCATGACCATGGTAGTCGTCACGCACGAGATGGGCTTCGCGCGCCAGGTGGCAAGCCGTGTGCTCTTCATCGACCAGGGCGTGATTGCCGAGGAGGGCACTCCCGAGCAGGTCTTCGACCACCCCCAGAACGCGCGTACCAAGAGCTTCCTCAACAAGGTGCTCGAGGCATAAGCGCGCCTCCGGACCTACTTTCGGATGCGCCTTCAGACGCACCTTCAGACGCACTTTCAGACGCACTTTTGACTGTACACTCGGTGGCATTTGCTACCGAGTGCGCACTTGCGACTGTACACTCGGTGAGGTTTCGCATCGAGTGTACTATCCGGTTTGTACACTCGGCGCGCTTTCCCACCGAGTGCGCACTTCCGACTGTACACTCGGTGGCATTTGCTGCTGAGTGCGCACTTCCGACTGTACACTCGGTGGCATTTCTCGCCGAGTGCGCACTTCCGACTGTACACTCGGTGGCATTTCTCGCCGAGTGCGCACTGCCGACTGTACACTCGGTAAGGTTTCGCATCGAGTGTACAAACCGACCGCGCAGAACAAGGTCGTACGCCAGGAGCTCTGGCAGACAGGCACGGATCACGGCGGGCAGGCGCGGGTCCCGCCCGGCAGCATGGCCACGCCCGGCAGGTGGCACCGGCGTCCCTACACGATCAGCTCGTCGAGCGAGAGCTTGGGCACGTGGTGCACGTCGTCCTCGTCGCGCCAGTAGCGAACGGCGCCCTTCTCGCCGGCCTCCTCCAGCACGACCTTCTCCGCGGGGTGGCCCAGGGCGAGAAGTACCAGGCACTCGAGCCCCTGCTCCCTCAGGCCGAGGTCGTCATCCAGGCCGGCGTCAAAGCTCTTGACCATGCATCCGCCCAGACCGCGCGTGCGCGCCGCGAGCATGATGGTCTGCGCGGCGATGCCCGCGTCGATGTTGGGGATGGCGCTCTTTGCCGACCCCACGGGCGCGCACACGGCGATGTAGGCCACCGGCCGCTCCCCCGCGGCAGGTCCGTCCCAGTCAGCGAGAAGCGCGGCCCACTTGTGGTGCGCAAGGCAGCGCGCCACCTCGCCCTCGTCGCACGCCAGACGGAAGCGGAGGCGCTGCAGGTTGTTGGCCGTCGGCGCGAAGCGGGCGACGTCGACAAGGGCGCGGAGGTCGTCGGCCGACAGCCGCCTCGACTCGTCGAAGCGTCGGTACGTGCGCGACGCCCTCACCAGCCGCGCGAAGGCGCCTTCGCCCGCCTCGCGCGCATCGCTCGCCTCGCGCGCGTCGCTCGCCTTGCAATTCTGCGCATTATCGCGTGTCGTATTGCACGTTTTCGTATCGCCCTGGTGCATGTGGCTCTCCCTTCCGAATAACCCTAGGCCAACGTCCAGTTATGTCCCCTTGGGCTTCATTATCGGGCATTGTCGTCCCCTTTTGTCGAAAAAAATTGCATTTAGCTGCACTTATGTCAAATGAGTAGAGGTAGGACGCATCTTTTAGCTAAAGTATTGTTGACAGCTCCGTAAGCTGAGATTTCACCTCTGCTCCACGTTTGCGGAATTACTCAAAAGAATATTTTTGCCAAAAATATTAGCTCTCTCCAATAGTGACCTCTTTGGTGCAAATTTGCTACCTGCGCGAATCCCTCCCGAGCGGGTCGTGATGCTATGTCAGGATTGTCCTTTGTTGGATAGTCCCACGTTGCTACTGCAACATATAGTGGTGTTCTCGCAAGCAATCCACAAGGAATTGTGGCATAGTCTTGCCAGCACTTTAACCGCAGCAGACAGGTCCTGAGCTGGCGTACCGTGCGGTGCGTCTTTTTTTGAGCGCAAGCGCGGCTTGGGATTGCCCCGCGCAGGGCCTGTCCGCAGCGATTGCATGGACGGGAGAACGAGTCGAGCGCATGCTCGAGGGGCGGGTCAGTCCAATGACCACAGAGAGGACCGCACGATCATGAAGATCATCAAACGCAATGGCTCAGAGGCAACGTTCGATCTGGATAAGATCGTCAACGCGATCAAGGCAGCCAACGCGGAGGTTCCCACCGAGGAGCGCCTCACCGACCGCGAGGTCAAGTTCGCGGCCCTCAACGTGGAGGACGCCTGCAAGGCCGCCGGCCACACCGTCACCGTCGAGGAGATCCAGGACCTCGTCGAGGACCAGCTCATGGCCCTCGACCGCTTTGCCGTCGCCCGCAAGTACATCATCTACCGCTACCTGCAGAACCAGAGGCGCCACAAGAACACGACGGACGACAAGATCCTCTCCCTCATCGAGAGCAACAACGAGGAAGTCAAGCAGGAGAACTCCAACAAGAACCCCACCGTCGTCTCCGTCCAGCGCGACTACATGGCCGGCGAGGTCTCCAAGGACCTGGCCATGCGCGAGCTGCTTCCCGCCGAGGTGGTCGACGCCCACAACGAGGGCATCATCCACTTCCACGACGCCGACTACTTCGCCCAGCACATGCACAACTGCGACCTCGTGAACCTCGAGGACATGCTGCAGAACGGCACCGTCATCTCCGGCACCATGATCGAGAAGCCCCACTCCTTCTCCACCGCGTGCAACATCGCCACGCAGATCATCGCCCAGGTGGCGTCCTGCCAGTACGGCGGCCAGTCCATCTCGCTCGCGCACCTCGCCCCGTTCGTGGACGTCTCGCGCAAGAAGATCCGCCGCGCCGTCTACGCCGAGATGGAGGCCATCGACGCGCATCCCGGCGAGAAGAAGATCAACACCATCGTCGAGAAGCGCCTGCGCGACGAGGTGGCCCGCGGCGTTCAGACCATCCAGTACCAGGTCGTCACCCTCATGACTACCAACGGCCAGGCCCCCTTCATCACCGTGTTCATGTACCTCAACGAGGCCAAGAGCGAGCAGGAGAAGAAGGACCTTGCCCTCGTGATCGAGGAGATGCTCAAGCAGCGCCACCAGGGCGTCAAGAACGAGGCCGGCGTCTGGATCACGCCCGCCTTCCCGAAGCTCATCTACGTGCTCGAGCCGGACAACGTGACCGAGGACTCCGAGTACTTCTACCTCACCAAGCTCGCCGCGAAGTGCACCGCCAAGCGCATGGTGCCCGACTACATCTCCGAGAAGAAGATGCGCGAGTACAAGCTCTCCAAGGGCGAGGTCGAGGGCGAGGGAGACGTCTACACCTGCATGGGATGCCGCTCCTTCCTCACGCCCGACCGCTCCGGCAACGGCTATGACAACGTGGCCAACGCCGGCAACTGGGAGCCGGGCAAGCCCAAGTACTACGGCCGCTTCAACCAGGGCGTCGTCACCATCAACCTGCCCGACGTGGCGCTCTCCGCCAAGGGCGACATGGACGAGTTCTGGAAGATCTTCGACGAGCGCCTCGAGCTCTGCCACAGGGCCCTGCGCTGCCGCCACGAGCGCCTGCTCGGCACCACGTCCGACGCGGCCCCGATCCTCTGGCAGTACGGCGCCCTCGCCCGCCTCGAGAAGGGCGAGAAGATCGACAAGCTGCTCTACGGTGGCTACTCCACCATCTCGCTCGGCTTCGCGGGCCTCTACGAGTGCGTCAAGGCCATGACCGGCCACAGCCACACCGACCCCGAGGCCACCGAGTTCGCGCTCTCCGTCATGCAGCACATGAACGACAAGTGCGCGGAGTGGAAGGCCGCCGAGAACATCGACTACTCGCTCTACGGCACGCCGCTCGAGTCCACCACCTACAAGTTCGCCAAGTGCCTGCAGCGCCGCTTCGGGATCATCAAGGGCATCACGGACAAGGGCTACATCACCAACAGCTACCACGTCCACGTGACCGAGGAGATCGACGCCTTCACCAAGCTCGCGTTCGAGAGCCGCTTCCAGCGCCTCTCCCCCGGCGGCGCCATCTCCTACGTCGAGGTCCCCAACATGCAGGACAACCTCGAGGCCGTCATCAAGGTGATGCAGTTCATATACGACAACATCATGTACGCCGAGCTCAACACCAAGAGCGACTACTGCCAGGTCTGCGGCTACGACGGCGAGATCCAGGTCGTCGAGGACGACGGCAAGCTCGTGTGGGAGTGCCCCAGCTGCCACAACCGCGACCAGTCCAAGATGAACGTCGCGCGCCGCACCTGCGGCTACATCGGCACCCAGTATTGGAACCAGGGCCGCACGCAGGAAATCAAGGACCGCGTCCTGCACCTGTAGGCCCCAGGCCTCGCTGAGCGATCGGGGCCACATCCGACCTGCGCTCGAACAGCTTGCTTCGCAAGAACTCGCGCGCACCGGATGTGGCCCCTTTCTCATGCCCACACCTTGGCCCGCATGGCATGGCGCGGCCCGCATGGTATGGCACGAGGCTTCGCGCTAAGATTTTCTCGGCCGCCTGATCTGAATGTGGTCATGTCACCCAACGATTCGACCATCTGACGTCGACACCATCTGAGAACAAGCCTGGAGGCAGGCATGAACTACGCAAACATCAAGCACTGCGACATCGCCAACGGCACCGGCGTGCGCACCACGCTCTTCGTCTCGGGCTGCCGCCTGCATTGCAAGGGCTGCTTCAACTACGAGGCGTGGGACTTCTCCGCCGGAAGCGAGTTCACGCGCGAGGTAGAGGACCAGATCGTCGAGAGCCTGCGCCCCTCCTACATCGACGGCCTCTCCGTGCTCGGCGGCGAGCCCTTCGAGCCCGAGAACCAGGCGGGCCTCGTGCACCTTATCGAGCGCGTGCGCGCGGAGCTTCCCGAGAAGGACATCTGGATGTACTCCGGGCACACGTGGGAGCAGCTCACCCAAGGTGACTGGCACCTCGAGCACACCGACCGCATCCTCTCGTGCATCGACGTGCTGGTCGACGGCCCCTGGCAGGAGGAGAACTACGACATCAGCCTGCGCTTTCGCGGCTCGTCCAACCAGCGGCTGATCGACGTGCCCGCAACGCTTGCGGCACACGCCGCCGGCGAGCTCACCGGAAACGAGGTCGTCTTGTGGGAGGACGACCCCGTCTTCGCGACCCACACCATGCAGTAGGGAGCACACGATGGACACCACGAAAGACTTCAAGATGGACGAGATCCAGGCAATAGAGGCGCGCCACTCCGTGCGCCGATTCACCAAGAAGCCCGTCGAGGGCAGCGTTCGCAAGCAGCTTGAGGACGCCGTGTGCCAGGCCAACGAGGAGGCTGGCCTTCACATCCAGCTCGTATGCGACGAGCCGAACGCCTTCACTTCTCTCCTCGCCCGCTACGGCAAGTTCGACAAGGTCGAGAACTACATCGCGCTCGTAGGGCCCAAGTCGCGCGACCTCGACGAGCTCTGCGGCTACTTTGGCGAGCGGCTCGTCCTTCTCGCGCAGCGTCTCGGCCTCAACACCTGTTGGGTCGGCGGCACGTTCAGCCGGCGCAAGACCGCCTGCGAGATTGCAAAGGGCGAGAAGCTCGTGGCTGTGATCGCGCTGGGCTACGGCATCTCTGACGGTGTGAGCAGCAAATCGAAGATGCTCTCGGAGCTCTGCAACACCCATGGCCTCGCCATGCCCGACTGGTTCAAGCGCGGGATGGAGGCCGCCATGCTCGCGCCGACCGCCCTCAACCAGCAGCACTTCATCTTCACGCTGGGCAGGGACCGCGAGGAGGTCATCTGCCAGTCGACGGGCGGACCCTTCTCGAACGTGGACCTCGGCATCGTCGAGTACCACTTCGAGGTGGCGTCGGGCCACAAGGTCTCGGGCTCTGCGGTGGAGCGCCTGCGCTCGCGCGGATAGCTGCCGGGGCGCTGCCTGCCAGGGCGCTGCCTGCCGGGGCGCTGCCTGCCGGCTCTCCGTCTACTAACCGGAAGGTCGATCAGAGCGCCTAGTTCCGTCAAGACGTGGCAATGAGGCACCCCTTGCATTTTGCATCAGTCGAAGATTCGTTCGCGACAGAGCTATTGGCTGAGCCCACGACCGCACGACCGAGCCGCGCACGCAACCTTGACTGTCATCTGAGCAAGGTCGGATCGATCCGAGCGCACACTCGTCGTCATTTTCGTATCCAGCCGCCGCCCGGACACGAAAACCGCGACGAGTGTGTGGTCGGGACACGAAAACGGCGACGAGTGTGTGGTCGGGACACGGAAACCGCGACGAGTGAGTGGCCGAACCGTTCAGTCGTTGGGCTTTTGGTATCCAGCCGGGACCCGGATACGGAAATGCCGACGAGTGTGTGGTCGGGACACGAAAACCGCGACGAGTGTTCGTCGTTGGCCCTCACAGCGTTGGCAAAACACGGCTCCTTGTAGGGAATCGAGGTCCTTCGGATTGTCAGGCTCCTTATTAAACGTCAGGTGCACGCCTGCCGGGACCAAAGACAGACACCAGCGTGCCGCGAAGCGATTGCACACGCTTGCTGGTAAGATTCCGTCGAAATAGCTTGACTCGAGATTTCTCGAAGGCTGGCTGCAGAATCTTGATTATGAGTGCAAGGAATCTCTCTAGGTCTTCTACGCTCGATACGTTTTCATACGTCACCCGTAAGGGCTTGTAACCATATAACACATAGTCTTGGTCTCGCTGTCGATCGTCTAGGAAAGTCTTTGTGTCTGTGTGACACGAAACGCCATCCACCTCCATAGCAAGACCCACCTCAGGAAAGGACCACTGCATGTCTGGCGTTAGCCGCGTGTGGCGAACAAGCGAGCGGCGTGACCCATCGTCTTTCGATCCGAGGTAGCCGGGTCGGTCTCTAATCTTCAACCGCTTGTTGACCAGGGGCTTCGGGAAGGCAATCCCACCGAGACGAGCGGGCAGGGTAAGCGAATAGTAGAACTCGCATTCGAGTGGAGACCTGAAGCCGTCAACCAGATAGCCCGCCGCCTCTCGCGCCAGAACTATGCCACGCATTCTGCGGCATCCCTTGAGAAAATCCCTGATCGCGCCTGCATTGCAAACAGGAAGCACATCATACTCAATCTTTCCTTCATATGGCCTGGCGGGGTCGCGGGAATAGGTCCCGCATAGTTCACTTCCGAGAGCAATAAGACGGAAGAGGGCGACGGAGTGGTCAACTTGGCCGGAACGTATTTGGCATGCGAGGAGCTCGGCCGCATTAAGAAAGCATCGGCATGGCGAGTCAACGTAAATGCGCAGGTCAACAGGAAGGCCCGCGTTCCGAAGTGTATCTTCGTTCGTTTCGAGCACCATAAACGACCCTTTGCGAGCAACGGAATGGAGATGGGTTCGTATTTTGGAAGCTCTTCTGCGCATATGGTCACATGGAACAAGGACCTCCAAAGGTCGCGATGCCGAGATATCGCCAAAGGCCACTGGGGCAATGGCCTTCAGCTTCTCGAGGTCAAACGTCAACCGTTCAAATGGTGTCACTGTAGAGACCGATGTCTCTCGAACAGACAGTTCGGTGCTGCGACGCAATTCGCGGAACAAGGTGTGGACACGCAGTCCTGTTACGAAAATATCCATACTCATCGTTATGACAGACGGGCCGGTACGTTATCTATCTTTTTCTCGGCAATAAACTGCAACAAACTATATAAATGCGGATGAAACGGATATTTAAATGCAATCTTGATATCATGTGGTTGAATTCACCACAATAGCTTCGCAAGCAGGGGGCCAAAGCGAGACAAAACTGCTGGATACTGATAATCCCGCAGGGCTGTATGGGCATCACGGGGAATTACGGGATACCGGTAAAATGAGTTTCGGTATTTTCTTGCAATTCCCGCAAAGTTTGTTCGCAACGTAACTGCGCGCCCCAGCCAAACTCCACGCTGAGCATCTCGGACGTACGACACACGAGCACCCCAACGACGCAGTCGTGGGGCTTTTCATGTCCCACCGGGACTCGGATACGGTCCGGACACGAAAACCGCGACGAGTGTGTGGTCGGGACACGGAAACCGCGACGAGTGAGTGGCCGAACCGTTCAGTCGTTGGGCGCGGTAGGCGCCTACCAGGCGTAGCCGCCATAGGATTCCCACAGGCGCGCGAACGCCGGGAGCGACG
>JAGAWD010000192.1 GCA_017941585.1 Olsenella sp.
CAGCTCATGAAGGCCGTCATTCCCGATTTCCCGCGTACGGAGGACTACGACCTGGGCTTGACGCCACCAGTCCTCGATCCCCACCGTAACCCACTGGAAAAGCTCCCCGGAAAGAAGGCGCGCAAGAAGATGGCCGAGGCCAGGGCGGCCAGGCGGGCCGGCGGCGACGGAGGGAGCGAGTCGCGGCCCAAGACGAGCGAAGGCCCCCGCAAGACTCGCTCCAGCCGAGCGGGGTCCGCACACGCCGACAAACCGCGCGAAATTCGTGAGGCGGGTCGAGCGGGTGATGGGGGCAGGCCGACGCGCAGCCGGAGGGTCGCACCTCAACACCGGACAAACGAGGACCGAGACGGTCGCGAGGAAAACGTCTCCACTACGAAACGCGGGGCGAAAAACCACGCTCGCGCCGCCGGAAAGAGCGAGGGGCAGAGGGCAGGCAGCACCTTTGGACCGGCCAGAAAGCCCACGGCGACGCCGAAGAGGCTCAAGCGCCACCCCGGTGATAGGGGCGGAAGGCGATAAGTCCTTGAGACGGGCAAAGATGTTGCAGGGTGCCCTGGCGGCGAATACGCCGTCGGGGCACCCTGCTTACTGATGCAACGATGCGCGAGGTCGAACGAGGGTGTTAGGATGCGGCCAGGGCGCGCCTTCCGAGCTCGATGCAGCCAAGTATTCCCTGCTTCTCATCGAGACTGTTGGGGACGATGTAGGAGTCAAGGTCCTCCAGCTCGGGGGTTCTCAGGTAGTTGTTGAGATAGCGGGCGAACTTCTCGCGGATGAGCGGGAAGAGCTGCTCCTGATGCATGACCCCACCGCCAAGGATGATCTTCTGCGGCGAGTAGCACACTACGTAGTTCTCGAGCGCCTGCGCGATGTAGTCGCTCTCAAGCTCCCAAACATCGTCACGACCCTGCAGGTCGACCGCCTTGGCACCCCAACGAGCCTCAATGGACGGACCAGCCGCAAGCCCCTCGAAGCAGCGGTTGTGCGAGGGGCAGACGCTCTTGCCGGGGTCGTCGGGAGAGACGTTGAGCAGGATGTGCCCCGCTTCGGGGTGGAGCATGCCGTGCACGAGCTCCCCGCCAATCATGACGCCCGCACCAATGCCGGTACCGATGGTGATGTACACCACGCTATCGAGCCCCCTGGCGCACCCGAACGTGGCCTCGCCCAAACAGGCAACGTTGACGTCGGTGTCGTATCCCATGGGAACGTCGCAGCCCTCACGCATCTTCCCCAGGAAGTCATAGCCCTGCCAGGCGAGCTTCGGCGTAAAGAGGATGTGGCCGTAGTCGGGACTCTTGGGGTTGACCCCCGTCGGGCCAAAGGCGCCGATGCCGATCGCGTCGACGCCCTTCTCCCTAAACCAATCCGCCATCTCAGGAACGACGCGATCGGGCTCGACGGTAGGCATCGAGACTTGCTCCTCGATGCTTCCGTCCTCGCTCCCGACAGCAAGGACCATCTTCGTTCCGCCCGCCTCGAGGGCGCCAATGCGTGCGGCCATGCCAACTCCCATCTCTATAGAGGACACCAGAAAAAGGGTAACGCGAGAAGAACACTCCCAAGAGAATAGCTTTGGAGCGACGCGTCAGTCCCATACGGTCGGCGTCTGGACTCTATGCACCGCCCGACGCGGCAAACCCTCGTCAGGGCGAGACGGGTGCCCCGAGGCCTCGCGCATGGGTGCCAGCCCCAAGCCGCCGCCCCTTTCGCCCGAGCGCCTGTCGTCACTTGCCTCAAGGCGTTTCGAGAAGCAAAAAGGTCGGGGGCTCGTAGCCCCCGACCTGTGCATTAGATGGTGGATCGTGAGGGGGTCGAACCCTCGACCTTGGGATTAAGAGTCCCCTGCTCTACCAACTGAGCTAACGATCCATATGCGGTTTTGAATGGGGTGGGTAGAGGGGCTCGAACCCTCGACCTACGGAGCCACAGTCCGTCGCTCTGCCAACTGAGCTACACCCACCATTTGCCCCACCTCATAACGCGCTAGACTATAATGCCCAAACCTCGGGCAAGATGCAAGTGCTAAATCAAAAAAATTTGTTTGCCCTACGTTACGAGGCGTCCAGACGCGCAAAAATGTGACTCGTTTTGCAGGAAGAACCAAGGTCGGCGCAAGTCGGAAACAAGCTTCTAATAAATGATTTATTTATTGCTAAAAAAGCCTCCGAAAAGCAGGTTTTCAAACTCGTTCTGACATCCCCTCGTCCGCGGTACGTGTCATAATCCGTCTCCAATCTCCCCTTCCCACAGAAAATGGAGGCGACGTGAAATCGATTGTTCTCGAGACGTACACACCTCGACGCCCGAGGCGCGGAAGACAGAGGGCGGCAACTCCTCCCCCGTAGTCCGAGCCCCCAAAAAACCAAGCGCACGCACGAGAGCGCCAGCCCGGCCTGGTGCCAGGTCCACTTGTGCCTTTTTCTATTAATGGCGATATCGAAGTGAGGAGCAGACATGTCGAAGACGATTGGTCAGGGGCGCCGGAGGGGGCGCCGCGTGAACGAGCGGCGCAAGATTGCCATCGCCATCCCCTGCCTCGCACTTTTGCTTACGCTAGCCGTCTCCGCGCTGGCATTCGCCCCAAAGACGACAGAGGCGGCTGAGGGGGAGCTGTACATCGAATCCTTCACCTCCCCGACCGGATGGGGCATCACGGGCTTCAACACCTCTTCGGGAAACTACGCCTTCTGCATCGATCCGCCCGCGTACCCACCCATTGCAACCACCATGACGACCTGGTCGTGGACGGGAGAGGCGCAGGGGATCATTCCCGACCCACACGCCCTCGCGTACCTCATGTGGGCGGTCACGAACAACGCCAGGGGATTCGAAACGCCCGTCGAGTCCACCGTCATCGCCACATGGCTCCTCTGCCCTCCCGCTGAAGTCGACCTGGACTCCGGCGACTACACCAACGGGAGACAGTCGGCAAACATATATGAAGGGTTTGGGACCAGGGTGAGCAGGAACGATCGCGACAAGATCATCTCGGTTGTCGAGGAGGCCAGGGCGCACTCGGGGCAGGCGGGGCCGTGGGACAGGGCGAGCAGGGTTTGGTACTCCCCCGACTCGTCCCTTCAGAACATAGTGGAGATGCTCCCGAACGGAACCGTCACCCTGGGCAAACACTCGGCAGCAGCAAGCGTTACGGACGGCAATACATGCTACTCGCTCGAGGGGGCGCGCTACAGCGTCTGGAGAGACGCCGCCTGCACAGAGTACGCGGGGTTCGACTTTCGCACCGACGCCAACGGCCATGCGGAGCTGAGGGACGTCGTTCCCGCAGGGACGTATTACGTTCGCGAGGAAGAGCCTCCGCGAGGGTACCTGCCCGACGAAACGGTATATGCCGTCGAGGTGGAGGCGGGAAGCGAGAGCCATCTCGATACCTACGAGCGTCCCCTGTACGACTCCGCCCAAATGTGGGTCCAGAAGGTGGACGAGACCACGGGAAACCCCGTTCCAGAAGGAAGCGGCAGTCTCGCGGGCGCCGAGTTCACCCTCCGCTATTTCGAAAACGAAGGCGGCAGTGCATTGGGGGACCCCGCGAGGGAGTGGGTTCTGAGAACCGACGAGACCGGCGCGGCGCTCCTCGACGATCGTCACAAGGCCTCCGGCCCAGACTTCTACCGTAACGAAGAAGGGGCGCCATGCATGCCAATCGGCACCGTGACGGTTCAGGAGACAAAGCCCCCCGCGGGCTACCTGCTTGAGGGGCAGCGAGACTCAAGCACCCAGGGATTCCAGGCTCCCATCCACACGCACGTCATCACAGGCGACGGAAGCGGCCTCTCGGTAGGGCAGAGAAACGTAGACACCGTGCCCGAGCCGCCCGTTCGCGGCGGGGTCTCCCTCGTTAAGAAGGATGTCGAGAGCGGCGATGCACCCCAAGGAAACGCCGGCTTCGCGAACATCAGCTTCGACATCATCAACAAGAACCCCAACCTCGTCGTGGTCGGCGGAAGGGCATACCAACCAGGCGAGACGATCAGCGGCCTGCTCAAAACCAACGCGCGAGGCGAGGCGGCCACCGCGCCCGACACGCTGCCCTACGGAACCTACACAATCGAAGAGGCCGAGACCAACGAGAGCATGAGAAGAACGAGTGGGCCGCAGGACGTGACAATCTCCGAGGATCGAGCAGTCGTCAGGGTCGGCGAAGCCTTCAGGGACGAGGTTGTGCGTGGCGGAGTCAAGGTTGGCAAGATCGACCGCGAGGGAGCCCTGCACGAGCCACAGGGAAGCGCAAGCCTCGCGGGCGCGGTCGTGGCCATCATCAACAGGAGCGACAACAAGATTAGAGCCAACGGGAACTTCTATGCCCCGGGAGAGGTCGTCTGCGAGCTCACGACCTCGACGGATGGCACGGCATCGACCGAGGCGGAGACACTCCCCTATGGATCCTACGAACTCAGGGAGAAGGTCCCGCCCAGAGGATACCTACCCAACCCCGAATGGAAGAGAGAATTCGAGATTCGCGAAGACAAGACCATCGTAGACGAGTCAACAGTTAATAATAGTGCCAATGACCAGGTAATCCGCGGTGACCTCGAGGGAAACAAGGCGGGTGCGGGCTCGATGGCGAGACTCGCGTGCGTGCCACTCGTCATCGAGAGCCAGACCACCGGCGAGGCCCACGTCATCGTCACCGACGAGAATGGCGAGTTCGACACCTCCTCTGGCAATCGGTCGCACGCGCAGGGGACAAATGCGAATGACGCCGTCGTCACCAAGGGTGCCGATGGTCAATGGAGGGTCGCAGACGAGTCTGGGCTCGACGCCTCCGCAGGCGTGTGGTTCTCCGGATACTCCGACTACTCGAAGAATCCGACCCCCAAAGACGAGCTCGGTGCTCTGCCATTCGACACCTACAAGGTGTCCGAGGTTCGCTGCAAGGCCAACGAGGGCTACGAGCTCATCAGCTTTCCCATTACCGTAAGCCGCAACAGGAAGATAGTGAACATCGGCACCATCGACGACGAACCGTCCCCAGAGATCGGCACCTTTGCACACGCGGAGGGCAGCGAGTCGCAGGAGATTGAGGCCGACGGAACCATCCGCCTCACCGACAGCGTCTATTACGAGCGGCTCACCCCCAACACCGACTACCGCATCACAGGAACGCTCCATGTGAGAAACGACGATGGCTCGGACGGTGGCGCGCTCACGGACGCCGAGGGTAACGAGGTGACCACATGCACGGAGTTCAGAGCCCGAGCGGCAAACGGCACTAAGGACGTGACGTTCGAGCTCGACTCAAGCCGCCTCGACGGGCGCGATCTCGTCGCATTCGAGAGGGTCACGAGGCTTGGTGACGACAGCGACGTCACGAGCCACGAGGACATCTCCGACCAGGACCAGACGGTCCGCGTCAGGCCCAGGATAGCCACCACGGCGACCGACCCCATCGACGGGGACCACGAGGCGCCTGGAGTCGGCATCGTCACCGTGCGCGACACGATTCGATACGCAGCGCTTCGCCCCGGCAGGGAGTACGCGGTCAACGGCACGCTTGTCGACAGGGAGACGGGCAGGCCCGTCACGGACGCCGACGGCAACGCGGTAACCTCATCCAGGACCTTCTCCCCCGAGGCGCCGAGCGGCACCGTCGACATCGAGTTCACGGCGGACGGCAGCCTGCTCGCGGGAAGGACGGTCGTGGCGTTCG
>JAGAWD010000193.1 GCA_017941585.1 Olsenella sp.
TGAAGTTTCGATTCCGCATCACGATACATTGAGCGGAACTTGTACATCTTGAAAGGCTTGCCATCCTGTCCCTCTCGTGGGGCCGCGTAGATGACGGGTCGCCCGTCCTCAACCATGATGGCGATGGCGGTCGCCGCCAATACGGGAGACAGCACCACGAGCGCGGCACCCGAGAGTGTGACATCCGCGATGCGCTTGACGGTCTTGTATGCCTTAGGCTTGGCATCCCACACGGCTTGCATATTCTCGCGGTCCACAAGATAACGCCTTGAAAGCCGCTCAGGACTTGGAGCAAAGCCGTCCTTTGTCACGTGCTCCCAGTTTCGCGTTCCCTTAGCCACCGCTCCTGCAACCCCAGCGGCAATCCCCCCTGCCACCAGCGCCGCAGTGCCGATTTTCCTGATCTTCATACAATGCCGCCTTCCGCTCTAAGCATCATTTTCTCCAACAATGCTCAGGCCAACCCTCGTCGTAACCCTCCTGCCGCATATCTCGAACTCCAGAAAGGCGAGGCTCTTGTGGCGGTTGACGCTCTTGATGAGCGCCTCGTGCCCAACGAGGGGGCCGGAGGTCACGACCACGCGGTCGCCCTCCTTCACACCCGTGGACATCTGGATCTGGCGACTCCCCTCTCGGGTCACGCTCTCGATCCACGCCCTCTCGTCCTCGCGCAGGGGAACGAACGTCTCTCCAACGCTCAGCAGCCTCAGGAACTCCGGGACGGCCCGCAGCAGCTCGCCGAGCCTCTCCACCTGGTTGGTGACGACGATGAGGTAGCCCGGAAAGAGCAGCTGCGACTGACGGACCCACTCTCCCCCGACCTTCTTCTGCACCTCGTAGGTAGGCAAGAAGCACTCCCTCAGGATCTCGCCCGGAACGATGCTCCTGACGAGCTCGCACATCCGGCGCTCCTTGCCCGTGGTTACCTGCATCACGTACCACTCGAAGCGGGACTCCCGTGGGACCCTGTCCCCCATCACGCACCTCCACATACCGAATGAGATAAAACGCTACGGCTACGCCAGGCAACCCCATTTTCAGTTGCCACGTTGTTGAAAGACGTATTCGCTCTCCTGACGCCTCCAGGCCCTGCACCAGGCACGGTCCCCTTCGGAGCAAGATATGTCTCAGACCCAACGTCGGGCCCTCTCGCGCGGCGGGGCAACGTGGCTGCCGTCACGCGGGAGGGGCCGAGGCTAGAGCCTAGAGCCGCATGTGCGCGGCCCTCACGGGGTAGTCCCTCACCGCCTCCGCGAACATCTCGTAGTGCTCCACCCTGTGCGCGTCGCTCGCGATGTAACGGTAGAGGCGCTCCTCGAAGAGCCTCTTGCCTATCTTCTTCTCGTCTCCCAGCCTGCCACCGCGGACGAAGTCGGCGGAGGCCTGCAGGTCGCACCCAAGCTCGAGGAGGCGCCGGGCAAGCTCCGGCTCCCGCTTGATCGCGTCGTAGCGCTCCGGGTGAGCGATCACCACCTTGTAGCCCATGCCCTGCAGCTCGTAGATGGTTCGCTCGTACTCCGTGAAGGTGGCCTTGGTGCAGTGGGTGTCGAGCTCGAGCAAGAACTGGGCCGTCACCCCTATCCCAAGGTAGGGCGCCCACGTGGAGACGCCCAGCTCCTGCAGCTTGACATGCGCCACCTCGAACCCCATGAAGAGGGGGAAGTCACCCGCGGCCTCCTTGAGCTCCCCGAAGGCGGCCATCATGCGGTCGTAGTCGAAGTAGGGGTCGCGGCAGTGCGGCGTGCAGATGATGCTCGTGACGCCCGCCCTCTTGGCGGCGTCGAGCATCCTCAGGCTCGTCTCCATGTCGGGCGACCCGTCGTCCACCCCGGGGAGTATGTGGCAGTGCATGTCCCTCATGTGCGCCTACTCCTCGTCGTAGCCGTGCGGGACGTAGTTCGTGTTCACGAGGAACTGGTCCGTGTTGCCCAGCGAGGCGGCACCGGGCGCCTTGGGGGCGGTCGGCGCGGCAGGCGGTGTGGCAGCCGGTGCCGGTGCACCAGCCGAGGCGTCAATGGTCTGCGAGATGGCCGCAGGACGGCTCGGCTGCGCTGCAAGCGGGGCGGCCGGTGCGGTCACCGGGCCCTTGGGGATGGACATGGCAGGCCTGGACGCACCCTTCTTCTGGGACTCGGGCACCTCCTGCACCACGTCGTACGTGTCCTTCTTGCGCTCCTTGTAGTAGCCGTAGTACTTGCTGCTGACCTCGGCGTCGCAGCAGTTGAGCACGGTGCCGATAACGTTGGCGCCCGCCTGCTGAAGCTGGGCGTAGGTGTTGCGGACCTCCTCGCGCCTCACGTGGTCCTGGCGCACCACGAGGATGGTGGCGTCCACCTGCGAGCCGATGATGGCGGCGTCCACGAACGTCCCCACGGGGGGCGTGTCGAAGATCACCACGTCGAACGTGTCGGTGAGCTCGTCGATGAGGCTGCCAAAGCGCTTGGACTGCAGGATGTCGGGCGGGTTGGGGATGCCGGGCTCCGCGTCGAGGAAGTAGAGGCCGGAAACCTGCGTGGCGACCACGGACTCCATGATGGTGTGGCGGCCAGAGAGCACCGCGTGGAGGCCGTGGCGACCGTGGATGCCGCCGAGGGCGTTGGAGAGCGAGCGACGGCGCATGTCGCACTCGACGATGAGCACGGTGGACTCGCCGTCAGCCATGGCCTGCGCGAGCGAGACCGCGAGCGTCGTCTTGCCCTCGGAGGGAATCGACGAGACCACGGCGAGGCTCGATATCGGCTCGTCAACAGACGAGAAGCGGATGTTCGCGGCGAGGGTCTTGACCGCGTTCTGCAGCACCACGCGGTCCGAGGTCGTCTTCTTCCTTGCCATGGCTATCGCCCTCCCTTCATGGCGGGGATCCTGCCGAGGACGGGCACGTCGATTACCTGCTCGAGGTCCTCCTGGTTGCGGATCCTGGTGTTGAGCATGTCCGCGACGACGACGATCGCCACGGCGGCGAAGAGGCCGGCGAGGAGGCCAATCGCGGTATAGAGCAGGCGCCTGGGGCCGCTCGGGCCGGTGGGGGCGCTTGCCTCGTCGATGACGTTGACGCTCTCGATGTCCATGACCTTGCGGGCCGTGTTGGAGACGTTGGAGACCATCTTGTTGGCGAAGTCCGCCGCCACCTGCGGGTCCTGCCCGGTGACCGAGAGTGTGATGACGCGCGAGGTGGTCTCGTTTACGACGGAGACCTTGTACGCCTTGAGGCTCTCGATACCGAGGTCTGCCGCCGTCTCCTTCAGAACGCGGTCACTCTTGAGGAGCTTCGCCACGTCGTTCGTGACCATCTGCGAGGCGTTGAGCTCGCTCGCGAGGTTGTTGGAGTTGCTGTTCTGCGAGTCGTTCTTGACGAGAACGTACATGCTCGTGGTGGCCGTGTAGACGTTCCTCATGAAGATCACCGAGTATGCCGCCACCGCAAGGGCGCACGCGACGGGCAGCACTATGACGAGCCGCATGTGCTTCTTGAGAAGGTTCAACAGTTCTATGAGTGTCATCTGCATCGCTTTCTGGTTGGCCA
>JAGAWD010000194.1 GCA_017941585.1 Olsenella sp.
AATGCACTTGATGACGCACCCCAAAGGAAGTCTTCGGGAAATAGGTCGATGGTCGGTATCTGCATTGCGCCTCACTCCCTTCGAATACAAGAGTAAAGGCACGTCTACCTCGTCTTTTGTTCACTTATCGGAAAAGGCTTCGCATGGCGAAAAGCTTTTCATACCATGAAAAAAGATTCCTTTGAGGGAGGGTGCATGGACGGAGTTCTGCATACGTTGCTGCATATCGTGAACACGACTGACGCAGACGACACCTATCACAGGATTGCGGTCATTCTCGTGCGCAACATCGTAGCGCTCCATGAGATGAGCATCACACGCATGGCCAAACTGTGCTACGTATCTCCCGCAACGCTGAGCAGGTTCTTCCGTGACGTTGGGTTTAAAAACTTCGGCTCCTTCAAGGAGTCGCTCGATCGGCACTATGGGTTCGAGATCGATTACACGAGGGAGTATCGCGACCTTGGCTCAAGCACCGCCTCCAAGCTTGAGGCGCTGCGTTCCCCGACGCTCTCGAGCCTTGCAGACGTAAGCGATACGCTCGACCAGCGTGCACTCGAGCGGCTGGCAAAGCTCATCCACGACCACGACGAGGTCGTGTTCTTTGGACATACGGTCTATCAGTACGTCATCCTCTATCTGCAGCAACGCCTCTCGCTCTTTGGAAAGCTCATTCTTGCCGACACCGATGTGGTGCGGCAGGTGGACGAGGCCCGCGAACTGCGCGAGGAGGCGCTCGCCGTCATATGCTCGCCACGCGGACAGAGCATGGTGAACAACGGAGTCGTAGGCGAGCTGTACAAAAACCGCGTGCGAACCGCCCTCATCACGCAGAACCCCAACCCACCCTTTGCGGAGCGCTATTCGCTGGTCCTGTCCATGGGCGGCACGCCCGACAACAACCTGAGCATGATCGCCCTCATGTTTTTGGTGGACCAGCTCGTGATGCTCTACTACATCCGCTACCACGGCGAGCTGATCGTGTAATGGGGCCGGCAACGGGCCTGAACCCGTTGCCGGCCTCTGACGCCGCGCTTTGGCGCCTCTGTGCGACGCGTGGGATATGGACCTCTCGGTGGTGGAGCTCTAGGCGACCGACGACGGCTATCCCCCTCTACCTCTCCGGGGGGTCAGGGATGACAAGCCCAAGTACCACCTCATAAAGTGGACTCAGGAATAGGGTAGGTCACCCGCGCTCACGGCATGAAAGAGTGCCGTGGCGCAACGGAGGGCAATTCGGACCACTTTGGAACCACCCACGCCGCGCCACGGCACCAACACCAACAAAAGAGCAGGTCAGAGGGACTAGACCAAATCCTCGCCGTTGCTGACGATACAGCGCTGGTACCACCAGAAGCTGTCCTTGCGGTAGCGGTCGAGCGTGCCCTTGCCCTCGTCGTCCATGTCCACGTAGACAAAGCCGTAGCGCTTGCGCATCTCGCCGGTGCCCATGCTCACCAGGTCAACGCAGCCCCAGGGCGTGTAGCCCCACAGGTCCACGCCGTTGGCAATGGCCGTCTCCATGGCCTGCACGTGCTGGCGCAGGTAGTCGATGCGATAGGGATCGTGGATGCGCTTCTCCCCCGCCTCCTCGACCACCTCGTCAAAGGCGCCAAGGCCGTTTTCCACCACCATCAACGGTACCTGATAGCGGTCGTAGAGCACCTCGAGCTGCCAATGCAGGCCCATCGGGTCCATGGCCCAGCCCCAGTCGGAGTAGGTGAGGTACTCGTTGCGCGCGCCCACCTGGCCCTGTCAAACAACACCTACCTGCGCAAATGGTGAGCTAAGAGCACCCAACACGTAGACCCTCGTATACCCCTATGAAGAAGAACCCTCCTGTCTGCCTTGGATAATTCTAAGCTTACTATGAGATACGCTTCAAGCTGCTGAGATGGCCGCAATCAATCACGCAGCAAGCTCATCAAGCACTAGTATTACAACGATTCTGAACTGGATCGTCGAGGACCACTTTGCATGGAAGGGCGAGTCGTAGAAATGCAAGATGCCGAGTGCCTCAGCAAGGCCATCAGGGACCTGTATGCGATTATCGACCGGCTAGGGAAGGAGTACGCCGAGCATGACCGCCGCTTCACACTGGACGGTCACCTCTTCGGAAGCATCGGTGAGGTGTATGCCGCAGAGCGTCACGGAATCCGCCTGTATACGTCCTCGAGGAAGGCGCATGACGGCTGGAAGATTGATGCAGCCAGCAGGAGGCGTGAGGTCCAGATCAAGGTGACGCAGATCCGCGCAAAGAGAAGGGTTGTGCCAATCTCCTATAAGCCCGACCACCTCATTGTCCTCTTGGTCGACGAGGATGGGT
>JAGAWD010000195.1 GCA_017941585.1 Olsenella sp.
ACCGCAGAGGTGGACGCGCTCGGCCGCTACTGGGACGCGCTCCCGGGATTGCGCGAAGAGCTGTTCGAGAGGGTGAACGGTGCGAGCTTGCGCCTCAAATGCCGTGACTTGGCCACCGCAGTGACGGAGTCCCAGTCCATCGTGGCGTGGAGGGAGCTGTTCGCCTCGCGACTCGAGGACCTCGGTGTGTGGCTCTACGAGGAGCTCGTCGACGAGCTTTCGATTGTTCAGCGCGACTCGGAGGAGCCACGGCTGACAGCGGAGCTGTTCGGGCGGCTCGAGGGCGTGCCGCTGGTGGACCGCTACGACGCCTATCAGGCACTCGACGACGAGTGGCAGCAGATCTCTCAGGACCTCGAGGTGCTGCAGACAGAGGGCTTTGACGCCGTCAGGCGTGTCGACCCGCACATGGTCATGAAGAAGCAGCGCGGGCAGGACGTGGAGGTCCAGGACGGATGGGCGGGGCACGTCCTGCCACTCGACCTGGTCCAGCGCGAGCTGCTCGCGGACGAGACCGGCAGGGTCGCAGCGATGGAGGCCAGGCTGCCCCAGATCGCATCCGAGGTGGCAGAGGTGCTCGAGGGGATGACGGACGAGGAGAAGTCCGACGCCGGTGAAGCGGTGAACGAGGCGGGGGACGCCTTCGTCCCCGCCAAGGTCAAGGCCGTGGCGAAGGCGCTGCGCAAGGAACTCGGGCCCGAGGCGCGCCAGGAGGGGTCGCTGCCGGAGAGGCTCGACAGCGTCGCCAGGCTCATCGACGAGGAGCGGACGCTGAAGAAGTCCCTCAAGGCTGCGCGCACCTCCCTCGACGAGAGGGCAAAGGAGGCCATCGAGGACCTGGACGACGATCAGGCGCGGCTCCTTCTGAGCACGAAGTGGATTGATCCACTCGTGTCCCGGCTCTCATCCATGCCTGACGCGACCGTCGGCACGCTCGTTGACACCCTGAACGCGCTCTCGGACAAGTACGCCACGACGTACGCCGACATCGACGCGCAGATACAGTCAGCCGAGGAGGAACTGGTGGGCATGCTCGGAGAGCTGGCGGGCGACGAGTTTGACATGGCTGGCATTCGTGAGCTCGCAAGCCTACTTGGCGGTGAGGCACGATGAGTATGACTCCCGCCGTCAGATTCAAGGGCTTCACTGACCCTTGGGAACAGCGTAAGTTCTCGGATTTCGTTGTGGCGTCAGGCATCAAGAACAGGGATAACCTGCCTTTGCAGAGTTATTCGGTTTCGAACGACAGGGGCTTTGTTCCCCAAGATGAGCAGTTCGAGAACGGCGGCACGATGCGCGATGCCGACAAGAGCATGTATTGGATAGTCGAACCGGGTTCCTTCGCCTACAACCCAGCAAGAATCAATGTCGGCTCGATAGGATACCTTTCTACCAGCGAGAACGTCATCGTAAGCTCGCTATACGAGGTCTTCCGGGCTGACGAAACCTGTGATGATAGGTTCCTCTGGCACTGGTTCAAGTCACCGTTGTTCATGAAGCAAATCGAGATGTTGCAAGAGGGCGGAGTCAGGCTCTACTTCTTCTTTGACAAGCTCCTACTGAGCGAGATCTGGATGCCAAGCGTAGAGGAGCAACGGCTCATAGGAGCCCATTTCGACCGTCTCGACAACCTCATCACCCTTCATCAGCGTAAGCTCGGGCTGCTCAAGAACCTGAAGGCGGCCCTTCTCGACAAGATGTTCGTCTAGTAGTTGGGGAACGACACGATGGCAGAAGTGTTCACAAGCGAGCTGGCATTCGAGGACGCCCTGGTGGAGGTCCTCGAGAAGGACTACGGGTGGCGCAACGGGACGTTGAGCCACCCCACCGAGCAGGACCTCCTCGACAACTGGGCTCAGATCCTCTTCGAGAACAACAAGGGCAGGGACAACCTCAACGGCTGCCCCCTGACATCCGGCGAGATGCAGCAGATCGTCGAGCAGATCGTGGAGCTGCGCACCCCCATGCGCCTCAACGGCTTCATCAACGGGCGCACGGTCACCGTCACACGCGACAATGAGGCAGATAAGCTGCACTTCGGCAAGGAAGTGAGTCTGCACGTCTACGACCGGGCGGAGATCGCTGGAGGCCGCAGCCGCTACCAGATAGCACGACAGCCGCACTTCTCCACCAAGTCCAAGATGCTCCCACAGCGCCGCGGCGACGTGATGCTGCTCATCAACGGTATGCCGCTCATCCACATCGAGCTCAAGCGTAGCGGCGTGAGCGTGGGCCAGGCCCGCGACCAGATCCGCAAGTACGCCCACGAGGGCGTCTTCACGCGGCTCTTCTCCTTGGTCCAGGTGTTCGTGGCCATGAACCCGGACGAGGCGGTCTACTTCGCCAACCCCGGCGCCGACGGCGACTTCGAGGCGTACAACTTCCACTGGGCGGACTTCGACAACGAGCCGGTCAACTACTGGAAGGACGTGGCGCGCGACCTGCTCTCCATTCCTATGGCTCATCAGCTCATCGGCTTCTACAGCGTGGCAGATGGGAAAGACAGTACGCTCAAGGTGATGCGCAGCTACCAGTACTATGCGGCGTCGCGAATCTCGGGGCGTGTGCGGCAGTCCAAGTGGGACAAGGCCAGCTCGCGCGGCGGGCACGTGTGGCACACCACGGGCTCGGGTAAGACCATGACCAGCTTCAAGAGCGCCCAGCTCATCGCTAGCTCGAAGGACGCCGACAAGGTCGTGTTCCTCGTGGACCGCATCGAGCTGGGGACGCAGTCCCTCGACGAGTACCGCAACTTCGCGGACGACTCGCAGAGCGTGCAGGCGACCGAGAACACCGACGTGCTGCGCGCCAAGCTCAAGAGCAGCGACCTGGCCGACACCCTCATCGTGACCTCCATTCAGAAGATGAGCAACATACACGACGAGGGTGGCACCACCGAGGCGGACCTCGAGCGCATGCGCTCCAAGAGGATAGTGTTCATCGTGGACGAGTGCCACCGCTCGACCTTCGGTGACATGATGCAGACCATACGCAGAACGTTCCCCACGGCCATGTTCTTCGGCTTCACGGGCACGCCCATTCACGACGAGAACCAGAAGAAGCAAAACACCACCGTGGACGTCTTCGGCGACGAGCTGCACCGCTACAGCATCGCCGACGGCATCCGCGACCACAACGTGCTCGGATTCGACCCATACAAGGTGCTCACCTACCGCGACAAGGACGTTCGCGAGGCCGTGGCGCTCGACTTGGCAAAGGCCTCGTCGGTGGACGAGGCGCTCGCTGATCCGGCGAAGAGCAAGGCGTACCTCAAGGTTATGCAGATGCCGATGGCCGGCCACCGCAACGCCGACGGGAGCTGGGAGAAGGGCGTCGAGGACTACCTGCCCCGCTCCCAGTACGCGGGCACCGACGGGACCGGCAACTCCGAGCACGTGCGCAAGGTCGTGGAGGACATCGCCGACAACTGGGCTCGCCGCTCGCTGGCGGGCAAGTTCCACGCGATGCTCGCCACGAGCAGCATCCCCGAGGCCATCACCTACTACCGCCTATTCCGCGACGAGCACCCCGAGCTCAAGGTGACGGCGCTCTTCGACCCCAACATCGACAACACAGGCGGCGCGATATACAAGGAGGACGGCCTGGTGGAGGTGCTCGAGGGCTACGCGGCAACGTTCGGCGAGTCCCAGCGCTACGGCATTCCCCAGCACGCCGCCTTCAAGCGGGACGTGGCGGCG
>JAGAWD010000196.1 GCA_017941585.1 Olsenella sp.
CATCTCGATTTCGCTGTCCGCTGGCGCGATTTGATGGCTTGGCTCCGAGTCTGGACCAGCTTCTGCCGAGTCCATGCGTTTGTATCCATGTGCGTCGGTCCAAAAGGCCGTCCGAAAAGTTTGAACAATTTGTGGCCCCGGTCGGTTGCGTGTGTCCGTTTTATGAATATCATTATGGAGACTGAAAAGCGCCCGCCAAGGCAGACGCCGACTGTACTGACCGTACTGGTAGGTAACACGAAAGGGAAGGTCCAGCCATGCCAATGAAGACTTCGACCAAGTTCGTCAAGATCCTCCTCACCAACATCCCCATCGCACTCTCTATCTCCGCAGTGGCAAGCTACATGGGCATCTCGCAGGCGGTTGCCCAGGGCGCGATGCCCCAGGAGGCCTTCATGCCCGCCCTGGCCGGCGCCATCGGCATGAACTTCGTGTTCTCCTACATCATCTCGTTCTTTGTGGGCTGGTTCATCCCGCTCGAGAAGTGGGGATTCAGCTTTGCCCAGGCCTGTGGTGCCAAGCCCTCCGATGGCATCAAGTTCGGCCTGCTGCTCAACCTCGTGATCAACACCGGCTACGTCATCGTCAACGACCTCATCCTCACCTACGTCAACGCCATCGTCATGCAGCACCAGCCGATGGAGGCCTATCTCCCCGCCGTTATCGGTGGCTTCCTGCCCTGCTGGGTCGTCGGCTTCATCGTGTCCTTCCTCTGGGCGCAGCAGGCAGAGAAGATCGCCCGCAGCCTCTGCAACGATCCTGCTCCCGAGATGCCCGAGCACTAGTTCTTGCGTCGAGTATTGCCGTGGCCCGAGGCGCTGGTTTTCGACCCGCCTCGGGCCATTTTTGATGCGCTTTGTCTTTTGGAGGACGTAGATGACTAAGACGATTCGCTCCGCGTCGATTGCGGATGGCATATGGCAACTCTCTGACGTGCTGGATGATCGCTGCTATCTTGTGGTGGGTGAAAGGCGCGCCCTTTTGGTCGACGCCATGGCGGGATACGGCGATCTCCGCCCGGTCGTGGCAAAGATCTGCGACCTGCCCCTGACCGTCGTGCTCACGCACAACCATTACGATCACTCTGGTGGGACGTACTGGTTTGACGAGGCGCTCGTGAGCGAGCCCGACCTTCCGTTGATTGCGGGGGAGAGGGCGCTTGCCGAGCAGGCATACGAGACGCTTGTCGCCGATGGGACCTTCGCGCGCGACGTGCCTTGGTCCTTCAGCCAGGGATCTGCGCCGAGCCTTTCGGTCGTCCGCGATGGCGACGTGTTCGACCTAGGCGGACTCACCGTCGAGGCGGTCTCGCTTCCGGGGCACACGGCAGGCTCCATGGGATATCTCGTTCGCGAACGGCGCATCTTGCTTTCGGGTGACGCGGTGACGCCCATCATGTGCATCTTCTTCGAGGAGTCGCTTCCCGTCGAGACGTACAGGAAGACGCTAGCAAAGATGTCGGAGCTGCCCTTCGACGAGTTTTGGACGGGACATCACGGCGTCGGGCTTGCGCGCGAGGAACTCATGGGAAGCTTTGACGCCTGTGCGGCCTTCTCCGAAGGAGACCGCGGCCACGCCTGGCAGCATACTATATTGCCGCAGTTCGAGGGTACCTTGCACTTCTTTAGTGGCACGGATGCCGAAAGCACCGATTTTCGCGCAATAATAACGCGTGGCCTGCCGCCTCGCCGCAAGAGGAAGAGGGTCTGACCGTTGCAATGCATGGTCGAGGCGCGATGGCGGCTCGCCGCGCGAGCCGGTCGAGAAGATCGACGACTTGCGTGAGCTTCATACGTGCCATACTGGAGGACGCATGCGCAATCGCGTGCCGGAAGGAAGGATGAGCAAATGTATGGTCTCCATTGCACTGACTGCGTCTACGGTGAGTTCTCTTACAACGAGGAGTGTGGAAAGTACCAGGGCACATGCAGCCGTGGCTACACGCTCGCAGACCCGCATGTTTTAGAGGAGCCCGACATGTATTTTGCCGATAGCCCTGAGGGCCTCGTTCCCGTCATCGATCCCTTCGGCGCAGAGTATTTGCGTACCGACAATATCTGCCAGCAGTTCGTTCGGCCGACACAGGGGACGGTAGACGAAAAGGCGAAACGCCGTGGCAGGAGGTAGCTTGGAGTCCACGATTCAAATGAATGACAGGACGGTTGAGCGCGTCTCTTCGGGGAGGCCCTCGCGCGTCCTGCTCGCCCTCTATCGCCTGGGCATGGCGGTTCACTGCCGTCTGTGGCTCGGCTTTCACGTGCGTAGGGGTGACGAGCTTCCCGATGTCTCGGGGGCGATTCTCATGTGCAACCACCCCACGGGCCTCGATATGGCTATGTTGAACGTCGCGTTCGGCCCCGCCGTCCTGCACCCGGACGTTCCGAGGGACAATGCGAGGGGATTTGGCGTGCGGTGGTTGCGCGACAAGGTGGGTGCCGTCTATCACGAGAGGAACAGCAGCGTGACCGAGGTTCGACATCGGACCGAGGCGTTGCGCACCTGCTTGGACATGGGCGATTGCGTGGTCGAGTTCCCCGAAAGGGAGTCGAAGCCCTATCGCTGGCAGCTCGGGGAGCTCTCGGACAGACCGTTCTTCCTGGCTGCGGTCTTGGACGCGCCCATCATACCCGTCGTCCTCGCACCGCGCGTGACGCGCGCCCTCAATGGGTTTGTTCGCCGCAAACCCGGATTCGAGCTGCGCATCGGCACGCCGGTATGGCTTGATAGGACTCTTCGCACGCGCGAGGCGGAGGCACGGTTCCGCCATGACGTGGAAAGGCAGATGCGCGAACTTCTCGTTTTGGAGTGAGGATTCGTGCCATCTGATGTGCTCCATATGCCGCGATGCCCGCCAATCCTCATGGACTGGCGGGCATCGCCTTGAAGCTTAGGTTGGCCTGGCGCTCGTCTATGCCTTCGCGCCGCCCTTGATCTCGCCGGCGCAGTGGGGGCAGCGGGTCGCACCCTCCTTGACCTCCTCGAGGCAGTGCGGGCAGGTGGGGACGGGAATCGCCTCCTCGGCCTCCTTCTCCCTCTTGGTGATCTTGGCCGTAGCCTCCTCGAGCTTGTTCAGGCTCTTGACGAGCGTGAAAACGATGAAGGCGATGATCAGGAAGTTGATGACGGAGCTGATGAAGGCGCCAAAGTCAATCTGGGTGCCCGGCACCACGAGACCGGAGATCTCGGTTCCGCCGCCGGTGAGGAACGTGATCAGCGGGTTGATGATGTTGGTGGTGAGAGACGTCACGATTGCCGTGAACGCGCCGCCGATGATGACGCCGACCGCCATGTCCATCACGTTGCCGCGCATGATGAACTCTTTGAACTCCGACATGAACTTCTTCATTGTTGCTCCCTTGCATTGCCTTTCAGGACTGGACTATCGTAGCCCCCCAGTCGCGTAATGTCACTTTTTTAATTGGACGGATACCGTTTGGACGGCTGTCGTTCGAGCCTACTGCCCCTGTTTTCGGCGTGGTTTGACGAGGTCGTCGGTGTCGAGCCAAATCGTGATGGGGCCGTCGTTGACGAGTGAGACCTGCATCTCTGCCCCGAAGACGCCACGGCCCACGTGCCGCACGTCCTTCTCGGCCAGATCGCAGAAGCACTCGTAGAGACTCCGGCCGAGCTCGGGTGGCGCGGCGGCCGTGAAGGAGGGGCGGTTTCCCCTGCGGCAGTCCGCAAAGAGCGTGAACTGGCTCACCACGAGAACCTCGCCTTCCACCTGATCGAGTGAGAGGTTCATCTTTCCCGCGGCGTCGTCGAAGACGCGCAGCCGGAAAATCTTGTCCCAAAGGCGCCTGGCCGTCTCCTCGGTGTCGTCTGGCCCCACGCCGAGAAGGACGAGAAACCCCTTGTCACAGCTTCCCGAGACCTTGCCGTCGATCATGACGCTCGCCTCGCTCACGCGTTGGATGCATGCCCTCATGGCGTTCGCCCCTACAGGTTGTAGAGCGAGGAGAACTTCTCGCTCAGGTAGTCGGTGTAGTACGTGGGCGAGAAAGGCTCCCCACAGGCTGACTCGATGAGCTCGCCCGCGTCGCGGGAGCGTCCGAAGCGCCAGATGCGGTTGCGAAGCCACTCGCGGATGGGTGCAAGGTCGCCCGAGGCGAGTGTCGCCTCCCAGTCGAGCCCCTCGGCAATCATCTGGTGGCGCAGCTGCGCACCATAGGCGCTGCCGAGCGCGTAGGTGGGGAAATAGCCGAGGTCTCCGCAGGCCCAGTGGGTGTCCTGAAGCGCGCCGTGGGCGTAGTCGGGAACGCTCACTCCGAGGTAGGCCTTGTACTTCTCGTTCCAGATGTCGGGGACGTCTGCCGCCCTGCACTGGCCGGCGAAGAGCATCTGCTCGATCTCGTAGCGAATGAGGATGTGGAGGGGGTAGGTGAGCTCGTCGGCCTCGGTGCGAATGAGCGAGCCCTCCACCTTGTTCGTCGCCATGTAGAACTGATTGGCCGTGACGCGGCCGAGCTGGCCACGGAAGTGCTTCGCCATGATGGAGACTATGTGCGGAGCGAACGCGCGCGAGCGGCCGACGTAGTTCTCGAAGAAGCGAGACTGCGCCTCATGCATGCCGGAGGACGTCCCTCCCTTGAGGGAGGTGTAGTTGAACGCCGGATTCACGCCGCACTCGTAGAGGGCGTGCCCGCCCTCGTGGAGCATCGTGAACACGTTGGAGGAGACGTCATCCTCAATGGGATGGGCGGCGATGATGGCGTAGTTCGTGGTGAGAGCGTCGGAGTAGGGATGCTCGGTGTGCGTGAGGAACATGACCCTGGGATCGAGCCCTTCGAGGTCCATCAGGTCGCGGGCAACCTCCCATTGGCGGTTGATGTCAAAGCGACCCTCGATGACGGAGCGGTCGATTCGCACGCGCTTCTTTCGGATGGCGTCAAGGAGAGGCACAACCGTATCCTTCACCTGGTTGAAGAAGTTGTTGTAAAAGGCGCGGTCCGTGCCGCGCTCGTAGTCGTCGAGCCAGACGTCGTAGGGGTCGGCGTGGGGGTTGCGAAGGTCTGCGATCTTGGTCATCTGCTCGACTATGCGGTCGAGGTAGGGCTCGAAGTTCTTCCAGTCGTTTGCGGCCTTGGCACGCCTCCAGACGTCGGTGGCCTCAGTCGTGAGTCGGGTAAACTCGCCCTGCACCTCCGCCGGGACGTCCACGAGTCTCGCGCGGTCGCGCCTGAGGATCTTCACCTGGTCTATCTGGGTTTCGGTGAGCAGGTCCTTCATTGTCGAGAGCCTGTCGAGCAGCGCGCCGGTTCCCTCCGAGCAAAGAAGCTCCTTGTCTTCCTCCTCGAGGATGGCCTGCGCCTCGCCCCGGTCGGCGCAGGCGGCCTCGGGGTCGATTGACGAGCCGTAGCAGGAGATGCCAATCTGCGCGTATCGATGCGCGAAGAGGTGCCGCTCGAGGTCGTTGAGGGCGGCTATGTCTGCGCGTGGGTTGGAGAGAGCGGCGGGTGCGGGACGGACGGGGGTACCGGGGATCCGCTGCTGCCCCGCCGCCTGTGAGAGAGGGGAGTGGACGGTGCCATCCGCCTTGCTGGATGGGTCGCCGTCGCAGTCTCCCAGGGTGATCATCTCGTCTGTCATGGGTTTCTCCTCGCGTTGGTGGGAATGGGCTCGCAGGTGAGCTCAACGTGCATGACTTGAAGTCTAGCGTGTTTGCGCCCCGTTGCGGCGCAGCCCGTGAATGGGAGCGTAACCGCAGCGGCCGGTCGCGTCGTCGTGCACCGATTGCACCGTCCGATGGGCGCCTTCGCACCCACCTGGCGCTCGCATCGCGCGATACTTGTCTCACTGCATACGAAAGGGGAGATCAATGGGTTGTGTTCTTGGAATTGACATCGGCGGGACAAACATCAAGGCGGGGCTCTTCGCCTCCACAGGAGAGCTTCTCGAGGTAAAGAAGATCTCTACGGGCTCGATCGTGGGGGAGGAGGCCTTCAGCGAGGTGGTCTGCGGCCTGGAGTCGCTGGTTACCTCGGAGGGCTTCTCGTCCGACGACGTGGAGGCGATAGGGCTCGACGTCCCCGGTCCCGTGGACGACCAGGGCCGCGTGGGAATGCTTCCCAACATCGAGCTCGACCCGGAGGGGCTGCAGTCCGCGATCAAGGCGGCGTTCCCGGCGGCCGCACTCGCGTTCGAGAACGATGCAAATGCGGCCGCCCTCGGCGAGCTGTGGCAGGGCTCAGCCAAGGGCGTGGGGAGTTTCGTCATGATCACGCTCGGAACAGGCGTGGGCGGTGGTGTCGTGGTCGGGGGGCGCCTCGTCTCCGGGGCGTTCGGTGCCGGTGGCGAGATCGGACACATCACCGTGTGCGAGGACGAGGAGCTCGTATGCGGATGTGGCCGGCGCGGTTGCCTGGAGCAGTATGCCTCCGCAAAGGGCATCGTCCGCCTCTACGGAAGGGAGTGTGCCGCCCGCGGTGTCGAGGGCGTTCCAGTCGAGCACGAGACGGATACGCTCTCGGTTTTCGAGGCCTGCAGGTCTGGTGACGAGGCGGCGCGTGCGGCCATAGCCACGATGAGCGACCGTCTGGGATATGCGCTCGCGCAGATCAGCTGCGTCATCGATCCCTCCTGTTACCTTATCGGCGGTGGCGTCGCGGGCGGGTTCGACCTCTTTGCCACCGGGCTTGCGGCCTCCTTCAGGGAGTACTGTATCGCGCCGTGCGCCTCGGCGAGGATACTCCCGTGCAGCCTTGGGAACGAGGCGGGCATGTATGGTGCGGCGTATGCCGCCCTGCAGCAGCGTGTCGCATGAGATTCCTAAGATTAGTCGTCGCATTGCCTCGCATGGCCTGAAATGACCACTGATGCGCGTGCAGGGAGATTTTCTCCCTTTCTCCCCCGCGCAGATGGGTTTGAGCAATACAATTGACTTCGTACGGCAAAAGCCAGTCTTTCGTTCTCTCATTTAAGGAGTAGCGCATGAGTGAGTTCTTGGAAGCATCCCACGTCTTTCTCGATAACCCCGCCGCCAACGTTGACGAGGCCCTCGACTTCATTTCCGAGAAGGCCGTCGAGCTCGGAATCGCAGATGACAAGCAGGCGACGCTCGATGCGTTCAAGGCCCGCGAGGCGGAGGGCACCACGGGCATGATGGAGGGTTTCGCCATTCCTCACGCCAAGGGCGATGCTATCAAGAAGGTCGCCGTCATGGTCGTCAAATTCTCCGGCGACGTCGAGTGGGAGACCATGGACAAGAAGCCCGTCAAGGTCGCCATCGCCCTGCTCGTCCCTGGCGGCGAGGTTCCCGCCACGCACCTGCAGCTCCTCTCCAAGGTGGCCGTCATGCTGATGGACGAGTCCTTCCGCAGCGAGACCGTTGCCGACGCCGATGCGTCATCCATCGCAGAGCGCATCAACTCCGGGCTGCTGAAGTAAGGCTCCGGACATAGGCGCGCCGCCAACGACGGCGCATGCGAGGGGACCCCTGCCCTGTGGCGCGGGTCCCCTCGCCGTCTGGCCCGCTTTCAGCGCGTCTCGGGTGGGGCTTGCTCTACACTGGTTTGGGTTCGAGAACAACCGAAAGGGGCATGCATGTCGACGTACGCACTCAAGGCTGATCGCTTCGTCCTTCCCGGCTCGGTGGCGTGCAAGGGATATCTCACCATCGAGGAGGGGACGTTCGGCACGTGGTCTGCAGGGAAACCGGATGGAATCGAGGTCAGGGACTTTTCCGGTGCCTGGATCGCCCCGGGCTACGTCGACACGCACGTGCACGGCTTCCTGGGCCACGACGTGATGGACTGCGATGCCGACGGCGTGAACGAGGCCTCGCTCGGCCTCGCGCGCCATGGCACCACCTCGTGGCTTCCCACCACGCTCACCCAGCCGGCGGAGCAGATCGAGGCGGCGTGCGCGAGCGTCTGGGAGGCCTCCGAAGGGCGCGGAGACGACTTTTGCGGCGCGCGCATCGAGGGCATCTTCCTCGAAGGGCCCTTCTTCACCGAGAAGCACAAGGGTGCGCAGAACCCAGCCAACATGCTCGACCCCTCGGTAGAGCTCTTCTGCCAGTGGCAGGAGGCAGCCCATGGGCTCATATGCAAGAGCTCGCTCGCGCCCGAGCGCGCGGGTGCCGCCGACTACTGTCGCGACCTCAAGGCTATGGGGGTCGTGACCGCACTGGGCCACTCGTCTGCGACCTGCGCTCAGGGGCTCGCGGCCGTCGCCGCCGGCGCGACGGCGTTCGTACACACCTACAACGCCATGGAGGGGCTGCACCACAGGGAGCCTGGTCTGGTCGGATGCGCGATGACGACCAGGAACACCTACTCCGAGCTCATCTGCGACGGGCACCACGTGTCGCCCGTCGCCGTGCAGGCGCTCGTGGCGGCAAAGGGGTGGGACCACGTCGCCGTGATATCCGACTGTTTGCGCTGCGGTGGCATGCCCGATGGCGACTACGTCCTCGGCGACCTCCCCATTCGACTCGTGGGTGAGACGGCCCGCCTGATTGGGGAGGATGGCTTGCTCGGCAACCTGGCCGGCGCGGCCACGACCGTGGCTACGGGCGTGAAGAACCTTGCGAACTGGGGCGTCGTGACGCCGGAGCAGGCCATTCGCATGGGGAGCGAGGTCCCCGCCCTCTCCGCCGGTGTGGACGACGTGTGCGGCTCGATGCTGCCCGGTCGCTCCGCCGACTTCAACGTCCTCAACGCCGATCTCACCGTTGCCGAGACCTACATCTCGGGCATGCGCGTGGAGTAGGGTCTTGACGCGTAGCTGTTGCCTTACCGCGTAGATGACGTCTCGACCATCTGCCCTTGAAGCTATTGGTGGATGGCGGCGATGCGAAAACTTGCCGAAGGGACGACTACCTGCCGTCTCTAGGCACAAACCCCGCCGAGTGGTCGCCCCGCCGAGTCCCTCCGGCGCAAAACCGCCTCGAGAGACTCCTCGCCGGCGCAAAACAGCGTCGAGAGACTCCTCGAATCGTTCTCTCGACGCCTTTTTGCGCCGGGCATCGTTCTCTCGGGGCCGTTTTGCGCCGGGGACCCTCGGCCAATCGTTCTCTCGACGCCTTTTTGCGCCGGGGCCCACGGACCAATCCCGCGCTCGACCGTGTTTTGAGCCAGGGCCTTAGGCGGTCTCGTTGCGCAGGAAGAAGTCGTGCGCGTTCTGGAAGAAGATCCGCCGAGAAAGCCCCTCGCCAAAGCGGGCGCACAGCTGCTCAAAGAGCCCAGGGAGGCTCTCGTCATTCGCAAGCCAGGCGGGCGTATCGCTTCCATCGAAGTCGCTTCCGAGAGCAAGAACGCCCTCGCCCCCGAGGTCGAGGAAGTGCTCGACGTGGCGCGCCAGCTCCTCGAACGTCACCTCACCGACGTCCTCTGCGCGCTCGTCATTCTGGAAGCGCGGTGAGACGAACGCGCGGTAGTAGTTGATGCCCACGAGCCCTTCGCGGTCGCAGATGGCGCGGAACTCGTCGTCGGTGAGGTTTCGCGGGTTGTCGCAGATGGCGCGGCTGTTGGAGTGTGACGCGACGAAGGGTCGCCTCGAGCAGGCGAGAAAATCCGAGAAGCCCTCGTCGTTGAGGTGGGAGACGTCGACCACGACACGGGCCTCCTCCATGTGGCGTACCACGTCGCGACCGTATCGCGATAGCCCCTCGTGTGTGTCGTTGCCGGAGCCGATGCAGTTCTGGCCGTTCCACGTGAGGGTGATCATCCTCACGCCGTCGGCCACCATCTCGTCGAGCACTCCGAGCCCCTCCTCAAGCGGGGACCCGTTCTCCACGGTGAGCATCGCTGCCACCCTTCCCTCGGCAATCTGTCCGTCGATGTCTCGGGTGTCGGTTATACGCGCGATATCGTTCGAGTGTGCGCCCACCTGGGCGAGGAAGTAGTCGGCCACCTTGCGGTAGAGTCCGTGGGACGTGAGCCCCGCCGCCCTCGCGTCGTCGGGAATCCAGGCGGCGTAGCACTGGCACCAGCGCGCTGTCGAGCGCATGCGTTCCGCCGCGAGCTGAAGGTCGTTTGCGGCCATGTCTCCTGAGGGGCGTGTGGCGAGGACTGACGCGAAGACATCGGTGTCCGCGAGGGCAAGCGTGTCGATGGTGTCGCAGTGCAGGTCGAACACTTGGAGGGGCTCGTCTGCGTGCCTCGACTCGGCCGCAACGCCTTGGGCCGCACGTCTCTCGGTTGCGCCGGGGACGGTCGAGTTCTTCTCGGTTGCCTTGGAAGTGGTCTCGGTCATGTCGTCTCTCACCTCATGGTCTATGTCTCGCGCTTCGCGCCGGGCGTCCTGCCATGCCTTAGGATGCGACTGCTTGGGGAGGTGCGGCGTGCGCTACACTCTTCTGCGTATAAACAACACGCGAGGGGCGCCGCCTTCGGGCGCGCCCCTGCCGAAGACGTACTCGCGAGGGGCAACATGGAGAATGGAAGGCCGTCCGTGGAGACGAGGCTCATCTTGTGCGACATCGACCGTACGATAGTCCCCTGGGGGGCGAGCCGCGTCTCCGAGCGCACGCACGCGGCGTTTCTCTCTGCGATGCGGGCGGGAATCGCGTGTGGCCCCGCTACTGGTCGCGGAATTGATTGGGTCCCGCCCTTCTTCGACGGTGACGAGAGGTGCTGCGACACCTGCGTCGCCACCAACGGCAACCAGGTGTTTCTCGAGGGGGAGCAGATACGCGAGGCGGAGATGTGCGACCTTCTCGCGCCGGCGGCGGAGGTCGTCCGCGAGGTCGAGGGCGCCGGGCTCATCGCCTTCGACGGCGCTACGCCGGTGCTCGTGGAGGGCACGGTCGAGGACCTCTCTGCCTGCTTTCTTGCATACGGGCGCACGTGCCGCCATGCGTCGGATGGCAGCGGGGTTGGCCTGCCGGGCTTTCACGTTTCCAAGGCGAGCGCCTTCCTCTCGGCGCGCCGCGCAGACGGCACGCTCGGCCCGGCGGCGGAGGGACCGACCCGCGAGCTTGTCGGCAGGCTGAACGAGTGCGTGTCCGGGCTCGACTTCGACTATCCTCAGCCCGGCTATTCGAACGTCATGCCCACGGGATGGAGCAAGGCATCGGGCATTCGCGCCCTCGTGGAGGCCATGGGCATTACCATGGAGCAGGTCGTCGTCTTCGGCGACGCCGGAAACGACATCCCCATGTTCGAGGCGGTCCCCAACTCCGTCGCCGTCGCCAACGCCACGGGCGAGGCGGCAGCCGCGGCGCGCTGGCACATTGGCGCGTGCGAGGATGATGCGGTCGCCGAGGCGATAGAGCGCCTGGCGGCGGGGGAGTGGCCCTTTAGCGAGTAGGTTTGGGCGAGACGAGCTCCGTCTCGCCCCTGCCTTTGGAGGGGGCGAGCGCGTGAGAAGCGGCACGTCGGTATAGGGGGTGAGAGCGTGGAGGATCTCAAGGACCTCTCGACGGAGGCGAGAAACCCCCGCACGACGAACCTCGACCAGATGAGCCCGCGCGAGGTCGTCGGGGCCATGAGCGTGGAGGACGAGAGAGCCGTGCATGCCGTGCGCGAGGTGCTCGACCAGGTGTCCGTTGCGGTCGAGTGGGCGGTCGAGTCCCTTGAGCGTGGCGGTAGGATCGTCTACTTCGGCGCCGGCACCTCCGGGAGGCTGGGGGTGCTCGACGCCGCCGAGTGCCCTCCCACGTTCGGGGTGTCACCCGGTGTGGTGGTCGGTGTCATGGCGGGCGGCGGGGACGCCTTCGCGCAAGCCGTCGAGGATGCGGAGGACGACCTGACCCTGTGTGCCCGGGACCTTGACGCCATCGGCCTGAACGCGAGGGACCTGGCCATCGGCCTCGCCGCCAGCGGGCGGACGCCCTACGTCGTCGGTGGCCTGCGCCATGCGCGGGAGCTAGGCTGTCGGACCGTGGCCATCGCATGCAACAGGCCCTCTGCCATCGGGCTCGAGGCGGATCTGGCCGTCGAGGCGGAGACGGGGCCGGAGGTGCTTGCGGGGTCTACGCGCCTCAAGGCCGGCACGGCGGAGAAGATGATACTCAACATGATCTCCACCGCCTCGATGGTGGGCATCGGCAAGGCGTACCAGAACCTCATGGTCGACGTGAGGCCGACGAACGAGAAGCTCCGCGCACGGGCCCGAGACATCGTGATGGAGGCGACCGGGGCCTCGCGCGACGAGGCCAGACGGGTTCTTGCGCAGGCCGACGGCTCCGCCAAGGTAGCCATAGTCATGCTGCTTTCTGGCGTCTCGAGCGAGGAGGCGGCCGCGCGCCTCGCGGCGGCGCGCGGGAGGGTGAGGGACGCCCTGGAGGGATGACGATGGACGCGCGTCAGCCGTCGGCAAGGCGGCTCATGGTGGGCATTGCCCCCCGTCGCGGCGGGCCTGCCCAAGGATTGGAGGAATGGGGATGGGCAAAGACTACGGGAGAATGGCGAGCGAGGTCCTCTCCGCCGTCGGAGGGCGGGAGAACGTGCGTGCGAGCATGGCGTGCATGACGAGGCTGCGCATCACCGTGGCCGATCCCGAGAAGGTCGACGTCGAGCGCGTCAAGGCGATCGAGGGAGTGTTGGGCTTTGTCGGCGAGGGCGACCGCTGCGAGGTCGTCTTTGGCCCGGGCACCGTCAACAAGGTTCTCGACGAGTTTGCCATACTGAGTGGGGTCAAGGCGGGCGACGCCCAGGAGGCGGACGTCATGGCTGCGGCGGCACGGGGCAAGACGGAGCAGAAGTCTAGGTACGACAGGCCCGTCCAGAGGTTCCTCAAGAGGATCGCCAACGTCTTCGTCCCGCTCCTGCCAGGAATCATCGCGGCGGGTCTCATCAACGGCGTATGCAACGTCGTCAACGTGACAACCGGAAACGCCCTCGAGGCGTCCTGGTGGTACCAGTGCATCCGGACCATGGGCTGGGCACTCTTCCTCTATCTGCCGCTTCTGGTGGGCATGAACGCGAGCAGGGAGTTTGGCGGGTCGGCGGTGCTGGGCGCCATGGCGGGGGCGCTCTCGATCTCCAACGCTGCCATGCCCCTGCTCGCAAAGGACCCCTCCACGGGAGAGGCGATCGTACGGCTGCCCCTAGCTCTCCCGGTTCCCACGTTTGCCGAGGGAGGAATCCAGATCGTCGCCTCGAGCGCCTACAACCCCGCGGCGGGCGGCCTTCTCGGCGCCCTGATCTGCGGCATCTTCTTCGCGCTTCTCGAGAGGCGCCTCCACAAGGTCATGCCCAGCGTCCTCGACACCTTCCTGACGCCGCTCGCCACGGTTGTCCTGGGCTCGATCGCCGCCGTCCTGGTGCTCCAGCCCATCGGCGCGTACCTTACCCAGGGGACCTTCTTCGTCCTGCAGTTCTTCTACGATACCCTGGGCGTCCTTGGCTCCTACCTGCTCTCGGCGACCTTCCTGCCCCTGGTCTCCGTCGGCATGCACCAGGCGCTCACCCCGATACACGCCATGCTCAACGACCCGTCGGGTCCCACCCGGGGCGTCAACTACCTGCTGCCCGTCCTGATGATGGCGGGCGGCGGGCAGGTGGGCGCCGGCGCGGCCCTGTATGTCAGGACCAGAAACGAGAGGCTCAGGACCTACCTGCGCGAGTCGATACCCGTCGCTGTCCTGGGCGTGGGCGAGCCGCTCATGTACGCCGTGACGCTACCGCTCGGCAGGCCCTTCGCGTGCGCCTGCCTGGGGGCGGGGTTCGGCGGGGCGCTTGCCGGCGTCTTCCACCTCGGTGCCGTCTCGCAGGGCGTCTCGGGCCTCTTCGGGCTGCTCGTCGTCGTGCCGGGAACCCAGCTGCTCTACGTCGCCTCTATGCTCGTCGCATGTGCCGCGGGCTTCGTGATTACGTATCTCTTTGGCGTCGACGAGGGGCGCATAGCGGACGTCTTCGGCGAGTAGCGCCGGGACAGGCGGCTGGCGCGTGGCGGATGGCCTCGATCCGTCGTGGGTGTTGGGCGATTGGGGCGACGCGGACCGTGCACTGTGCTATCCTTTCCAACCAGGCAATGACGGAGAGGTTCGTCCGCCGCGTCGCTGGCGCATGAGAGAGGGAGCCCTTGGCTGAGAGGCTCCTGCAAAGGCTGACGGGCGAAGTTCACTCCACCAGCCGCGACCTGAACGTGCGAAAGTCGCGTCAGTAGGGAAGCCGTCCGCCCCACGGAACGGGGCTCAACGAGTGGGTGCTCGCGAGAGAAAACGTGAACATCAATCAAGGTGGTACCGCGGATAATCCGTCCTTGGGCGCTGTGCTCGAGGACGTTTTTTATTTGAAAGGGGCTTTTCGATGGCAATGTCCGACGACCTGAAGGCGATTCAGGAACAGGTGGAGGAGAGGCTCGCGGGCATCGACTCGCTCGAGGCGCTCGAGCAGCTTCGCGTGTCCGCGCTCGGCAAGAAGGGGTCGCTCACCGCGATCATGCACATGATGGGCAAGGTGCCGCCCGAGCAGCGTCCAGAGATGGGCAAGCTCGCAAACACCGTGCGCGCGAACGTTGACAATGCCATCAAGCAGCACAAGATCAAGCTGAGCAAGGCAATCCTCGAAGCCAGGATCGCCGCCGAGACGGCCGACGTCACGCTGCCCGGGCGTCGCCTGACGCCCGGCACCGAGCACCTCATCTCCCAGATACGCGAGGAGATCGAGGACCTCTTCTGCGGCCTTGGCTACACCGTCGAGGACGGCCCCTTCGTCGAGACGACCTACTACAACTTCACGGCGCTCAACGCTCCCGAGGACCATCCCAGCCGCTCGGCCAAGGACACCTTCTACGTGGTGGACAACGCGCCAGAGGGCAAGGAGGCGCACGTGCTCGGCGAGTCCGACGTGCTGCTGCGCACCCAGACCTCGGGCGTCCAGGTGCACGTGATGGAGGAGAAGAAGCCGCCCATCTACATGATCTGCCCGGGCACCGTCTTCCGTCCCGACACCGCAGACGCGAACCACCTGCCGCAGTTCACGCAGGTGGAGGGTCTCGTGATCGACGAGGGAATCACCTTCGGCGACCTCAAGGGCACGCTCGACTACTTCTGCCGCGAGATCTTCGGCAAGGACCGCGCCACCCGCTACCGCCCGCACTTCTTCCCGTTCACCGAGCCCAGCTGCGAGGTCGACGTCTCGTGCGGCGTGTGCCACGGCGAGGGCTGCCGCTTCTGCAAGAACACCGGCTGGCTCGAGATCCTGGGCTGCGGCATGGTTGACCCCAACGTCCTTCGCTACGTCGACATCGATCCCGAGAAGTACTCTGGCTTCGCGTTCGGCATCGGCGTCGAGCGCGTGGCTGCCCTTCGCTACGACCTTCCCGACCTGCGCATGCTCATGACCGGTGACATGCGCTTCCTGAGGCAGTTCTAGCGCTGGCGCCAGCGCGCCTGCTGGCCTGGGCATCCGCCCCACCCAACCGACATCGACTACGCGCGGGACCCCCGCGAAAGAAAGGCAGATCACATGCGTGTCTCATACGAATGGCTCAAGACGATGGTCGACGTACCGTCTGACCCACAGGAGCTCGTGGACGAGTTCGTGCGCACCGGCACCGAGGTGGAGGCCGTCGAGAGGATCGGCGCCGACATCACCAAGGTCGTCACCTCCCAGGTTCTGGAGAAGGTCCCGCACCCCGACTCCGACCACATGTACGTGTGCAAGATGGACGTGGGGGCCTGGAACGTGGACGAGAACGGCGAGCCCTGCCCGCTGCAGGTCGTCTGCGGTGCGCAGAACTTCGAGCAGGGCGACAAGACCGTCACCGCGCTCGTGGGCGCCACGCTTCCCGGCGGCATCCAGATCAAGAAGGGCAAACTCCGCGGCGTCGAGTCGCGCGGCATGAACTGCTCGAGCCGCGAGCTGGGTCTCGACGGAGACCACTCGGGCATCATGATCCTGCCTGCAGACACGCCGGTCGGCCTGGAGTTCACCGAATGGCGCAAGATGAGCGACACCGTCATCGACTGCGAGATCACGCCCAACCGCCCCGACTGCCTCTCGATGTGCGGCGTCGCCGTCGAGGTCTCCGCGATGCTCGACGAGGACACCCACATCGAGCTTCCCTCTATCAGACGCGAGAGCGCCGAGTTCGGCCGCACGGCCGACCTCGTGGATGTGAGGATCGACGACCCTGCGCTCTGCGGCCGCTATACCGCCCGCGTCGTGCGCAATGTCAAGATCGGGCCCAGTCCCGAGTGGCTCGCGCGCCGCGTGATCGCGGCAGGCGCGCGCCCCATCAACAACGTGGTCGACGTCACCAACTACGTCATGTTCCTCACGGGACAGCCCCTCCACGCCTTCGACCTCGGCAAGCTCTCCGAGCGCGACGGTAGGCGCCACGTCGTCGTGCGCGCGGCGAAAGACGGCGAGAGGCTCGTGACCCTCGACGGCCAGGAGAGGGAGCTCACCTCCGACATGACGCTCATCCCCGACGACGGAAACGCGCCCATCGCGCTCGCAGGCGTCATGGGCGGCCTGAACTCCGACATCGACGACGGCACCGTGGACGTCCTTCTCGAGAG
>JAGAWD010000197.1 GCA_017941585.1 Olsenella sp.
ACGATGCTGGCGAGATCAACATTCCCGACGTGGACATGGTCGTGGGCGGGTTCCCCTGCCAGGACTACAGCGTGGCAAAGCCGCTCTCCATGGCGGGCGGCATCGAGGGCGAGAAGGGCGTGCTCTGGTGGTCGATCTACCGCTTCCTGCGCCTCAAGCGGCCCAGGTACTGCCTCTTCGAGAACGTGGACCGGCTGCTCAAGAGCCCGGCGCGCCAGCGCGGGCGCGACTTCGCCATCATACTCTCCTGCCTCGCCAACCTCGGATACTCGGCCGAGTGGCGCGTGGTCAACAGCGCCGAGTACGGCTTCCCCCAGAGGCGCAAGCGCGTCTTCATCTACGCCGAGCTCGGGGCTGAGGGGTGGGACCTCGAGGACAGGCTGACCAGCGGCGTCATGGGCCGAGCGCTGCCCATCAAGGCGCCCGAGCGCACCAGCCAAGTGCTCGTCCCCGACGATGCCTACGTGGCCACGCAGGAGTTCAACCTGGGCGGCAAGGCAAGCCCCTTCGAGACGGCGGGCGCCATGCAGGATTTCGTCTGCGCGACGGCCAAGGTGGTCGAGGACTACCACGGGCCGAGGAGGACGCTCGGCGACGTGCTCATCCCCGAGGAGGAGGTCCCCGAGGCATACTTCGTCCCCGACGAGCAGCTGCCCCGCTGGGCGTACCTCAAGGGCTCCAAGCGCGAGCCGCGCGTGGACAAGCGCACGGGCCACGCCTACTTCTACAGCGAGGGCGCGATGGCCTTCCCCGACCTGCCCGAGAACCCTAGCAGGACGATTCTCACCGGCGAGGGCGGCAGCGGCGCCTCGCGCTTCAAACACATCGTGCAGTGCGAGAGCGGGCGCTACCGCAGATTCGTACCCGACGAGCTCGACATGCTGCAGACCTTCCCAAGAGGATGGACGGACGCAGGAATGACCGACGGGCGACGTGCCTTCTGCATGGGAAACGCACTTGTCGTGGGTATCCCGCACTTAATTGGAAAAGAATTGGATAATTCTATAGAACGGTCACACTGTTAACGCGCATGATTAATCCCTTGTCTACGGAAACTATCCATAGTTAGCCGCCAACAAGGGATTAATCATTCAATATTAGACGTATCGTTAGGCGTACATCAGTGCCGGGGGATCAAATACAACTATCTTGCTGCGGAGAAGCAACCATTTTGAGGGACTTTGCACCTCTTCATAATCGAGTCTAAAATCGGGAACCCCATCAGTCATAACTGTCAAAGAACAATTGTCATCATCGTATTTGACATCATGCCTCTCCTTTGTTCGATCGTAAGCCGTTTTGCCGGAGTTGGCGATGTAAGAAAGCACCCTACCGTCTGGCGCGCATCCATATGTGAAAAGAGTCATGGTTTTTTGTCCGTCAACGTCCACAACACATGCCTTGCAAAAACCATCGGCACCAAATGCATGCGATTGCTTAACCGTACTACCGAATTCTGTAATGAAGCCTTCGATACTGTCGCCGTACTTGAATGTGTACTTCACGAAATCAGGTTGTGACGGCATGGGCTTACCCTCACCATCTGTCTGGACTGTTACTACATTGTCATGCATGGTTTCGGGTTTGTAGTCCACGCTATCATGATTGAAGACATCAGTGCAGATTGTTACCACACCATTTTCGTAGCTGAACTCTTTGCGCTGCAGCTCCTGACCATTCTTGTCGAACCATATGACTCGCCTCAATGCAAAGCATGCATCTGTTGAGCCTATTGTTGGATTGAATGGTATATTGCCGCCAGAAGAGGGCGAAGCGGGGGTGCTGTTGACTGCAGAGCTCGGATGGTTTACTTCTGCGGATGAGCCAGTAGACTTCCAATCTGATTCATCCTTGGCAAGGAGCGCGGGCAGCTGATTCCTGACCCATTCGGTCCTCCTCGCCTCTATTGATTCTATTTCCTTCTTTGCCCGATTCTCAGCTGTTTTCAGCTCCGCAATTCTTGCCTCGAGTCGCTTCTGCTCCTTACGCTGGAAGAGCCCCAGCCCCTTGATGCTCTCTACGCACTCGGCACGTTCCTTCGAGGAACGCTCTATCACAGCGGACGCGGCATCGAATGCGTCCTTCTCCTCGGGGAACTGCGAGTAGTACTGACCCATCAAATGGCGCTCCGCCCGCTCGCGTCTCCTTTGCGCCTGCTCCTCTTCCAGCTTTCGCTGCTTGGCCAGCCTCTTAACCGGGTCGTGCGCGTCTCGAGCAGTCGTCCATTTAGTAATATCGCTGTTGCGTTGCGCCTTGGCGCTATCGGCCAAGAAGATTCCGTCTTTCGTTACGATGTTTCCATTCGACAACTGGTTGTGGTAACGGCGGTTTGTTCTTGCGTCGCGTGCGTGACACTGTAGGTAGATAAGGTTGTCGTAGCAACCTCTGATTGCGGAGTCCAGTTTGGACTCGGAGTTCATGAACTTCGCCGTCTCAGGTCGTTCGTAGAGATCAACGGCGACTTGGATTATCTTCATTGCGTCGTCGAGACCGTCGATGTACTCACTCCAGGCCTTATTCTCTCTCCGTTGCCCCATCTCACGAGTGCTATTCTCAAGGCCGTAGAAATCAAAGATATGACCGTTAGCCTCCCAGCTCTTGATGGAAGACCTGCCAATGGTGTTCGCAACGTTGTTGAGAGTCAGGGCAACGCCTGCGAACATCTCACCCGATTCAGACTCGTAGTCAAGTATTTCCCTGAAAGTCCTTTCTGCAGCTGCGCGACTCATGCCGGACTCAGTCAGCACTTCGAGAACCTTGTCCTTGCATCTTTTTAGCGGACTTGCTGCCGCAGTATTTGACGAAGCCACATTGCCGCAGATTGATTTCATGGATAGGAGCCTCTGTAATCCATCTTGGCTTTGAAAGTCCGAGTAACTGTTCGCAAAGACTAGGGCTCGTGTAAGGGCCATCTCAGTACTCGCCTTCTGGATATCTCGGATGAGTTTAATGTCGTCCGCGCTCGCACTGTCCAGACGGCCATGCACGATGCGTGCGCTCTCCGTGAAGTACTTCAATGCCTCGGATTGCCTATCAATGCCAACTGTCGACTGAAGAAGGGCCGCGCGCCCCTTAATGAACCATGCCTCCGCGTTGCCAGAATCGGCTTGTAGGATTTTGTCGGCATAGTCATTCGCTTGCGCTCCATTTTGGGCTGCGACGGCCTTTCGTGCCAGATCTATCCACGTGGTCACGTTGGATGAGTTATCAATCGCCACACTGCCAGTGACTTCAACCACGCCCTCGACCATCATCTTGCGAGCCTCTTCGAGTGTGTATTGGCACCCACAGCTCTGGCAGACGAATACACCATTCTCCTTACGGATTTCATTGCTACCGCACATCTCGCATACGAGTCTTTTCATTCTTCTGCTCCTTTGCTCGAAACCTCTTGCTCAATACGTCTGTATATGTCTAGCGTGTCGCTTATGAATGCGGCGGGCATTGCTATAAAGGCAGACGGTGTTCCGCCACGCCCGTAGTCCCTAATCTCGATGAATGTGTTGCTCCCAACCGTGTAAAGCGATGCGTGGCCGTGGGCGATTCCATTCCTGATGTGTCTTACAAAATCGGCACCTTGAGAACCTAACTGTTTTGAGAACACCGCGTAGGTTTTCTTCAAATGACTTTGCTCCGAAGGAAGACGTGGGTATACCAGCTTTTTGCTTTTGTATCCAAAGGACATGTCACCAAAACCGTCTAACTTCTTGATTCTCTTTGTGAACTTCGCGCGCTCGCCCCTTCCCCAAACACTTGGCGAGAATCGACGGTCATCAAAGAGCCAGTCAAGGACCTCGAACAATCTTCCGGGAGGCAGGCGGTCCGAAAACTCTTCGAAAAAACTGGCCAATTACCTCACCGCTCTTCTATTGCGGCTGACGAGCTTCGTCCTGAGATTCTCGGCTGCCGCTACGGTGGGCGCCTCCGCGAGCTTGTGGACCTCTGCCGCTATCTGCGCGTCGAGCTCCGCCGTCTCTTCGTTGCTCGCCGGCGTGTCGTAGCGAGCTATGTCAATGAGCTCGTCCAAGGCGGGCGTAAGCTCGCCGTCCGCCTTGTCGCGAATGTCCTGCAGGTCCAGCAGGAGATTCCTCTGGAAGTCGTGGCGCTCGTCGTTTGCCGCACTCAACCGCCCTGCTCGCTTCACGTACCACCACAGACCAGCCGCCAGAGCGATGGCGGCGATGATTCCTGCAACCCAGCCCATCACTGCCTCCTCGTGCCGCACTCGAGGCAGAACTTGTCGGTCGGCGCGAACGCGCGGCCGCACTGCGGACAGAACT
>JAGAWD010000198.1 GCA_017941585.1 Olsenella sp.
ATTGCGCATCCGAGGTTACTGCCGTTTGCGTGTACACCACCACACGAGCAAAATCGAATGCGGAAATACCGTATCATTTTGTCGCTAATATGAGGGCCCATTATGGATGGGCCATTATGGATGGGCCATCGTGAGTCGCGCACCGTTGGACAAACAGCCGGAGGAAGCATGAACGATCAGCGTATCGCGGTAATCACAGATTCGGGAACGGATACGCCGTCCGAGCTATGCGACATTCACGACGTACGCATCATTCCGTTGCGCATCAACTACTCTGATGGATCAACCTTCGAGAGCGGCGTCGACATCACGCCGGACGAGGTCGTCCGCCGCTTTGCCGAGGAGATTCCCACCACCTCGCTGCCCTCCCCCGACCAGATCAAAAGAGCGCTCGAGAAGGCGCGTGCCGACGGCTACGAGAAGGCCGTCATCGTCACGATCGCAAGCGCTCTCTCCGCAACTTTCCAGACGGCCCAGCTTGTCGCGAGCGAGATGCAGGACGTCATCCCCACCATCGTGGCGGACTCTCGATCCATCGGCATGGTTGCCGGCATGGTGGTCGAGCGCGCCGTCGACTACGTCGAGGCGGGCGTGCCCTTCGAGGAGCTCGGCGAGCGCCTCGAAAAGGTTGCGGAGGAGTCCGACGTCTTCTTTGCGGTCAAGTCCCTCGAGTACCTCTACAAGGGAGGACGCATCGGCAAACACATCTACCGCCTGGGCACCGCGCTCAACATCAAGCCGGTCCTCATGTGCGATGCAGAGGGCTACTACACCATCGCCAAGAAGGCACGCGGATGGGACCGCGCGCTCGACACCATGGTCGCGGTTGCCGCCGTGACGGCGTCGCGCTACGAGAGCTCCCGCATCGCCATCTGCTGCAGCTCCTCGACAAGCGCCCTGTTCAAGCCGCTCGAGGACCGCCTGCGCGAGGCCATTCCGAGCATTGCGAGCGTCCAAACGCACGACATCTCCGCGGACCTGCTCGTGCACACCGGCCCCGACCTGGTGGGCATCGGCGTGCAGAACGCCGCGCTGTAACGCAGCGCTGAAACGGTGCGCTGAAACGGCGGCCGCGGGGCATGCCGCCCAACGCTCCCGCCAGCGCTCCTGCCGACGCACCTATCCGTCGTCTCCCAAACCGACGTTACGCATGCGCCGCCTGTCAGGCGACTGTACACTCGGCGGCATTTGCTACCGAGTGCGCACTTGGGACTGTACACTCGGCGGCATTTGCTACCGAGTGCGCACTTGGGACTGTACACTCGGTCGCATATCGCACCGAGTGTACGATTCGGTTTGTACACTCGGCGAGGTTTCGCACCGAGTGCGCACTTCCGACTGTACACTCGGCGAGGTTTCGCACCGAGTGCGCACTCCAGTTTGTACACTCGGCGGCATTTGTTACCGAGTGCGCACTGCCAATCGTGCACTCGGCGCGACATGCCACCGAGTGTACGATTGGCACTTAGGCTCACGTCTTCAAAGCAGAAGATAGCTTTTGCATTCGGCGGGCACCGTCAACCGACGGCAGCCGCGATGGCCGGCAACCGGGCTATCGCGTCTCCTCGGGCGGTCTAGCACCAAACACCGACACCAGCTCGCTGCGAAGCGCGCGAATCTCCGACAACCTGAGGCTGCGGCGCATTCTCCCCACACGACCCGCCGACAGAAACGGCGCGGCGATTCCAATAATGATGTCAAGGAAGTTTTCGAGCGCGTCGACACTCCGCACATTCGCATACGTGACTCGCAAGTTCCTGAGGCCCAGTCGCGCATAGTCCTGGTCACGAAGCCGATCGTCCACAAAGGCCGACTTGCCGCCATGAAATTCATAGCTATCAACCTCGATCGTAAGCTGAAGGTCACCAAAGTCCCAGCTCAAGTCGGGAGTCAAACGCTGATGATGAATCATGCTGATCGAGCGGCTGTCCAAAGAGCCGCCAAGAAGCCGCTCCTCAGTTTGGACGAGGACGTTCGACCCGCCCCTATCCTTTGAGAACAAGCATCTGTTGACGTCGGGTTTGGGAAACCCAATTCCGCCGAGACGCGCCGGCAACACAATTGCGTAGTACAGTTCGCTCTCAAGAGGAGAGCCGAGCCCGTCAACCAGGAAGCTCGCCGCTTCGCGCGCAAGCCTGATTCCCCTAACGCCCTTGCAAAGGGACAGGAACCGCACGATGTCCCCCACCGTCGTAGCGGGCATAATCTCATACGTCAGCTTTCCACGAGAATGGTTAAGCGGATCGCGCGAGTACGTTCCGCATAGCTCGCTGCCCAAAGACAGCAGTCGGAGAAGCGCCACGTGATGGCTGATCTCGCCCTCCCTCACGAGCCTTGACATCTTTTCCGCCGCTCTGACAAAGATGCGACTGGGCGAATCGAGAAAGATCCGCAGATCTGCGGGCAAACCGCGCGTCTGCAACTCGGTTTCCGTCACATCGAGCCGAACGAAGGACCCCTTGCGCTCGAAGCCGCACACATGACTGCGAACGCCTCGCACCCTAAAACGCATGTCCCTATCTGGAACGAGGACGTCAAGGGGGCGTGACGAGGTAATCCCCGCAAAGGCGACGGGAGCGATGGAGCTCAGCTCCTCGACAGAGAAGGTCCACCGCCCGCCGGATGTTACGGAGCATGGTGCGTCATCCACGACGGGTGGCACTGAGCCTCGGCGAGATTCCCGAAGCAGCGAAAGGGCGCGTGTGTCTGTGACATAAATATCCATGCCCACGTTATGGCATGACGCTCCGGCAATTAGCTATCCCCCGCTTGTGCAAAACTTGTCCTGCGCATCGTCCTTCCTGCTATGCGCCCTGTTTCGATACGCTGCGGCCAGAAGCGCCGGCGATCAGTCCACAAGGACGCCACAATGAGACTCAGACCAGGCGCGTTTGCGCAGGAAAAAGCTGAGCGGGACCGCCGTGTGCGACGGCCTCGCGCCAACGTCCGTAGCTTGTCTCTACATTGCGCACGATTAGTGATTTTCGGGCGAAAGGAGAAGGTTCGAGGAAGCGGCAGCGGTGCGGGAACGAAACCGGTATGGACTGGGCCGGCGCCTATCGCGAGAGAATATCCGCGACGCGCTCGACGATTCGCGCGCAGTGGCGGGCCACCTCCCTCTCGAAGGTGGGATAGCCCACGCTCGAGCTGCCGCCGCCTTGTCGGAGATGGCGCGCACGATTACGAACGGAACGTCGTTGAGGTGGCAGACGTGCGCGATGGATGCGCCCTCCATCTCACAGCAGATGGCGCCGAAGGTCGAGGTGATGCGCTCCTTCTCCGCATCACCGCAGACGAACTGGTCGCCCGAGGCGACGCGACCCTCGAAGGCGCGGACGTCGGGCGCGGCCTCCTCAACCGCGGCGACCGCGGCAGCGCGCAACTCGGGGTTCGCCGGGAAGGCGAGAGTGTCCACTCCCGGCACCTGACCCACCTCGTAGCCCAGGTTCGTGACGTCTCAGGGCACGAGCCGCTCCGCGTGCCTACTAGAGTGCCTACTGGAGTGCCTACTGGAGTGCCTACCGAAGGGCCTACTGAATCTTGACGATGGGTGCAAACCCCTTCATGAGCTTCTTCGTCTTACCCGTGCGCGAGAAGAACACCTCGATCGTGTCGCCCGAGGCGGCCTTGACGACGCCGGGGCCAAAGGTCTTGTGGGAGACGCGGTCTCCCGGAGCGAAGGTCTCCGCCGCCTTGGCGCGGTCGCGCCTGATGGGCTCGGCGTGACCCGATGAGCCAGCCGACGACGAGCGCGTCGCCTTCGAGCCCGTGGCCTTGCCGGGCCAGGCGGGCACGCCCGGTCGCGTGGCGCCCGGTCGCGCGG
>JAGAWD010000199.1 GCA_017941585.1 Olsenella sp.
CGAGTGTACCCAGCGGGCCATTTTGCGCTGAAAAAGTGGGACAGCGAGGGGTTTTGAGCTGAGAATGTGGGACGGCGAGACCACTTTTGCGCTGAGGCCCGCCGGTCGAGTGGGACAGCGAGGGGTTTTGAGCTGAGAATGTGGGACGGCGAGACCACTTTTGCGCTGAAGAGTTTCCGCCGAGAGTTCACTCGAGGCCCTTTTGCGCCGGAGGGACCTGGAGGGTTTCGTGACGGTCCAATCAGGGCGCACGGGCGTTGCACGGAGGGCTGGCGTCGCGCCGGAGCGAATCAGGCGCCTGCGGTTGGCCTGCGGTCGTATACTCGGTGTGAAGCCCACCGGCTTTCCGAAGCCCGACGATTTTCCGGATACGGACAGCGCGTGACCATGCAACACATGACTAGACAAGATGTGCGGACCATCGCCTATTATGACCGAAACGCCCCGGCCTTCGTCGCCGACACGGTTGGCGTTTCCATGGGCGCCGCCCTGACCGCCTTTGTCGAGCTTCTTCCCGCAGGCGCGCGCGTGCTCGACTGGGGCTGCGGGGGAGGGCGCGACTCTCGTTCGCTACGTCGGCTCGGCTTCGAAGTCACCTCTGTGGACGCGTCTGCCGCGATGGCAGAAGAGGCCCTCACGGCCACCGGAACCATAGTGCGCGTCGAGTCGTTTGGCGAGCTGGACGAAGTGGGCGCCTACGATGGGATCTGGGCGTGTGCGTCGCTTCTGCACGTGCGGCCGGGGGAGCTGCCCGACGTGCTTGCGAGTGCGGCGCGTGCGCTGGAGGAGAAGGGCGTTCTCTACTGCTCGTTCAAGCTCGGCGACTTTCACGGCTACCGTGACGATCGCTGGTTCACGGACCTGGAAGAAGGCACGCTTTCCGTTTTGCTCGAGCCATGCTTCGACGTCGTGCGCATGTGGGCGTCGCCTGACGTGCGGCCCGGAAGGGGTGAGGAGCCTTGGCTGAACTGCCTCGCCACCAGGCGCTGACCGATGCCACCGGGGACGCCTTCCGCTCCTCCCGTCTCGACAGGATGCTTTCCAACTTTGCCGCGAGCTACAAGCTCTATTGGCTGCGGAGCGTGGTCGACGAGGCTATAGCGGGATCTGACGTGGTCCCGCTGCGCTGCCTTGCCGCGAGGATGGTCGCGCTCGCGTGGTACCCGGTGACGTACTTCCGCCTGAACCTGGGGGCAAGCGACCGGCTGGCCCGGACGGTCATGCGCGCCCACGAGGTGTGCGATCTGCGTGACGACGCCACCGAGCGGCAGATAAGGGGTGCCGTGCTCGCCTCGGACGACCACGAGCTCCGCCGCCGTCTCGATGACCTCTGCAACTTCGTTCCCTACCGGCTCATACGGCCCTTCTACGCCGACCGGCTGAACGAGGAGAAGGCGCGACTCGAACTCAGCTCCTATCAGTTCGAGCAGCGCGTGAACCGTCTCATCATTGAGTACAACGGGCAGGACCGGGCGGGGGCGCCGTACGGTATCGTCGGGGACGCCATCGAGCTAGACCGCGATTGGTCTGCCTACTTCAGGGACAACCGGCACGTGGTGCAGGGTTGGCTCGACATGCGCCTCGTGGACTACCTGCAGGCGAGAAACCCCAGCGTGCCAGCCATCCCGCTCAAGATCCACCCGCCGCAGCAGAGAAATCTCTCCTCTGCGCGCGCATGGTGGCTGGAGGCGCTGGCTGACCACGAGTTTCGGGAGATATACACGGACGTGCCGTTCACGGCGGAGTCGTTCGAGGCGCATGGTCCCATGAGCATCGACCACTTCATTCCGTGGTCGTTCGTCCTGCACGACGAGCCCTGGAACCTCGCGCCGATGTTTCGTGACACCAACAGCTCGAAGGGCAACCAGCTGCCTGACGTCGGCGCGTACCTGCGCCCTCTCTGCGACCAGCAGTTCGACGCGCTCACCACGCTGCGCGGTCGTGGCAGGCGGCATCGCAGGGTGCTCGAGTCGTATTCGACCATAGATCCTCATGTCTGGGAGTATGACCGCACGGACGCGGCACGGGAGTCGTTCGCGCGCTCCGTCTCGCGCGTGGTGCTGCCGCTGCACCAGATAGCGACGAATCAGGGATTCCCGACGTGGCGTCCGTGACGTGCGGCGGGCAATGATGGTAGCATGCCGATTGAATCTATCTTGATGGGGCTGCGGACGATGGTGCTGCAGGTCGTGGCGCCGGGCAAGACGGCGGCGTTCGGATGGCGGACCAGGCGAGGGGGAGACCATGGCGGATAAGTGCATCACGCGCAGGGACATGTTGAGGGCCAGCGGCTTGGTGTTTGCGGGGATGGCCGCGTCGTCGGCGCTCGGCGGGTGCGCGCAGGCGGCCTCGTCAGGTGCGGCGCAAGGCTCGGGCTCGACGCCGCAGGGTGCCGGTTCGCAGGCGGCGGGGTCGCAGGGCGCGGCATCCGCTGGCTCCGATGAGGGCTTCTTCATTGTCGGGATAGAGAAGGGCGACGAGGTCTGGAAGCGCATCGAGCACAAGTCGTACAAGGACGACTGCACCGTGCCTCTCTCCGACCTACGCTACCTGCGCGCGCTGCACGTCGACCTCGAGGGCAACGTGCACGAGGGAGAGATGGTGTGCAACAAGGCCATCGCCGAGACCGTGCTCGACATACTGCGGAAGCTCTACGAGGCGAAGTACCCCATCGAGCGCATGAGGCTGGTGGACGACTACGACGCCGACGACGAGACGTCGATGCGGGACAACAACTCCTCAAGCTTCAACTTCCGCTTCATCTCCCATACCACGAGGGTCTCCAAGCATGGCTATGGGCTCGCCGTCGACATCAACACGCTCTACAACCCCTACGTCAAGGAGGTGGACGGGGTCACCCACATTGAGCCGGAGACGGGAGCGCCCTACGTCGACCGCACCGCCAGCTTCCCCTACAAGATCGACCACGACGACCTGTGCTACAAGCTGTTCGTCGAGCGTGGGTTCGAGTGGGGAGGCGACTGGACCGACCGAAAGGACTACCAGCACTTCGAGCTGCCCACCGAGAAGGTCAACGAGCTCTATCCCCAATAGCGCGCCCGGTGGCGCCCTTCGGAATACTTGGCGTGTGGCGCTCCAGTGCAGATTGGCCTGGAGTGCGTCGGGGATGCCAGCGGTCGGGAGCGCAAAATAGCGTCGAGTGGATTCGCCTCGGGCCCTCTGGAGCGCAAAACCGCGTCGAGTGGATTCGCCCC
>JAGAWD010000200.1 GCA_017941585.1 Olsenella sp.
ATTGATGGTTTTGGGTTTTTCTGCAATTGAAATCCCGTGGCTTTCAAAGAAAAGAAGGAGGCAGTCAAGCGCAGTATCTGAATCAACCTTTGCACCGACAACCTTTGACTCGATATGTTTTGATAGAGCTTCTCCAACCCGCTTACACTGCTCGTTTCGACTACGGCGCTTCTCATTGAAACGCGCCATCTCCTCTGACAGATCAGCCTTGAGGTAGTATTCGCCATGACTTTTCCTTAGGACTGTCGGGGACAGTCGTTTTAGCAGAACCTTTGTTACGGAAATGGGAATGCTGGCGAATCCAAGATTGCAGTTCAGATATTCTGTCACATCTGCTGGGCTGACCTTTTCTCCCATGCTGTATCTGCTGCCAATCGAAACCTTAACAAAGGGCAAAAGCAGATCGAGCGAGTCACTACGACTTGTTTTATACGCTGCACTTAACATTGCCGCGCTCGTGAGAGTTGCGTTTTGCGTTATTGGTAATGAATTGACCACGTAATATCCCGCCATTCGAAGAATCAGCCCGTCAATGAAAACGTACCTTGTTATACCCACATTGCCTAAAGTTTAGATAAGTGATTGATTGGATTACTCTGAGCTATAACAGTATTCGTTCCGAACTACCGACACTACTGCCGTCACATCCGCCCTCTGGTGATAGTTCACTCCTTGCGCAACGGTTATACTGGCGTCGGTTTAAATCAACCGCAAACAACCGGATTTGAATCAACCAATCCGAGCCAGTATTGGCGTCGGTTTAAATCAACCATCTAGAGTCAGGCTTTATCAACCAGTCTGAGTCAAGTCAAATCAACCAACCACCTGGCAACGATCGCCTTCCCAGAAGGGGCTCCCTCCCTGCCCCCCTGCCAGGCTACCATCGGGCACCGTCTTCGGCGAATGCATCGTCGGACACGCGCGTGCGCGAAGGCGTGGTCCACGCCCGCGGAGAGGCTTCCCTCGTCGTCTTCGAGGGCGAGTCCTACCGGCTGCGCCACGCGCTCATGAGGCCGGGAGGGGGTGGCCAGCGATGACCGTCGCCGACCTCGAGGAGTACCTCTCGCGCTTCGACGAGCGGGAGGAGGTGATGATCGAGGTGCGCTTCCCGGAGCTCGACTTCGAGGTCTGCGACTGGGCATTCTCGTACCCCGAGGAGTCCGACGGACCAGCGCTCGTCACGAGCGTGCACGGATCGAGCTTCGACTTCCCGGGCGTCGTGGCAAGGCTCAGGGCCCTCGTCGACAGGGCCGCGCACTACAACTTCGTCGACTAGCTAGCAAGTGACGGCGGGCTTGGACACCCTGTCGTGAGGATGGGGATTTCCCCACCACGAGAGTGGGGAACGACCATCGTGAATCTGGGGAAACATCGGTTGACAATAACACTCGATGGGGTCGCTCTACGAGGCGTTCCCGCCGGAGGAGGCCGAGCGGCTTGCGAGCTGCTTCGAGGTGCACCACACGCCCAGGCACGGGAGCTGGCTGGACATGGCGGAGGTCGAGATCGGCTGCCTGATGCGCCACGGCCTCCCCGCCCGCGTCGCCGGCCGCGACGAGTTCGAGCGGCTGGTCAAGGCGCGGGAGGATGACCGAAACGCGCGTGCGCGCACCGTCGACGACGCGCGTCACAAGCTCAGTTGAGCATTGCGCCGTCTGAGTAGCACCCGTTTCACGGTTTCCGTATCATTCCGCCAACTAACGGATTCGCGTTCTCCGTATCACCCGCTTCACGACTCCGTATCGCCCGAACCCCCTCCCCCAGTTGATTTGTCATGCGGCCGACCAAGGAGAGCGCGAGCTGACTTGACGAGGAAGACCCGCGTGATGCTGATGATCGGGCTTCGCGGGCAGGATGCGCCGAGGAGGTCAAAAGACAAGACGCGTCGCATGCCAATGGAGTCCGTCTACGAGACGTTCGGCATCAAGGGCGCGGGATCTCCCGCTGCGACGTCAGGGGCATGACGGGCACCCACAGTCACGGCGCTCGAGGTCGTGGTCGAGAGGCGAGTGGGAAACGACAAGGGCTACCTCGCGCGTTATCCCGCCAGGAGGGTGCACAGGAAGCGCGGGGGGGCGCCCGGTGCGTGCGACTCCCCGGCCCGTTGATGAAGCGCTGTAAGCGGCCGACGCGATGGCCGCCTGGCTCGCGCTCCAAGAGAATCTTCCTCAGGGCAGCCAACACGCTAAAGGCGCCCGTCGAGAGGAGGAGACGATACGCAACCGCGAAACGGCTGATACCCAAGCGGCGTGAGCACTGATACGCAAACAGCGAAATGGGCGGTACTCACGCCGCGTAATATTCACTCAGTCAGCTCTATCCGAGGATTGGGCTTGAAGAATCGGTAAAACAAGGCTTAACTAACCACTAGTTTTCGGCATCGCAAACCTCGCTGTGATCGCGTCGGGAATGTTGGTGTAAGCCCGGGAACGGCCCCTTTGTAGGGAAAACGGCCATTGCCTAGAATCTGAAATCACCACAAAGACAGGTTCTAGAGAAAGGCAATGACCGCAATGAGCAGCATAGCAGACGTGACGATCGCCGAACAGGCGACCATGCCTCGGTTCGAGGACGGGTTCATAAACCTCCAGGAGGTGCTCCGCCAGCTCGCCGAGTCGATCGTGAACGAGATAATGAGCGCCGAGGCCGACCAGCTCTGCGAGGCGACCGGCAACAGCAGGAACGGCTACCGCGAGCGCAGCCTCGTCACGTGCGTGGGGACGCTGGCGCTCAGGATACCCAAGCTGCGCGCCGGCAGCTTCTTCCCCGACGACGTGCTCGAGCGCTACCAGAGGGTGGACAGGGCCATCGTGGCGGCTGTCTCCGAGATGTACGCGACGGGCGCCGTGATGTGCGACATGGACGAGGGGTGGCAGGAGGCGAGGTACTTCTCCAGGCAGAAGATGGACGAGCTCTACGACGAGTCGAGTGCGGCGAGGGCGGAGGAGGAGCCGACACCGGAGAGGCTCAACGTGTGGCGGCTGGTGGCGAAGAGGGCGATCGACGCCAGCCTCGAGCTTGCGGACGAGCTGGAGGTGAGTAGTAACCCCTCGCGGTACCAGCAATCATCCAGACTGGTACCG
>JAGAWD010000201.1 GCA_017941585.1 Olsenella sp.
CAAACTTTGATGCAGGGCGCTACGACGTGCTCTGCAACTCCATGCTGCTCACGGAGGGGTGGGACTGCCCGTCCGTGGACTGCGTGGTCGTGCTCAGGCCGACCAAGAGCAGGAGTCTCTTCTGTCAGATGGTTGGACGTGGAACTCGCCTGTATCCCGGCAAGGACCACCTGCTGCTACTCGACTTCCTCTGGCTGACCGGGCGCCACGAGCTGTGCAGGCCCGCGTCCATCGTCGCGAGGACGGGCGAGATCGCGGCCAAGATGACCGAGTCCATCGCCGAGGACGGCGGCCCCGTCGACATCCTGGAGGCGGAGGAGCAGGGCGAGCGCGACGTCCGGGCGGAGCGCGAGGCGGCCCTCGCGGCCGAGCTCGCGGCGCAGCGGCACAAGAAGGCCAAGCTGGTCGACCCGCTGCAGTACGAGATGAGCATCTCCGACATGGACCTCGCGGACTACGTGCCGACCTTCGCGTGGCAGACGGCCGCGCCGACCGAGAAGCAGGTCGCGACGATCGAGAAGTTCGGCATCAACGCGGACGGGCTCGACGCGGGCAAGGCGACGCTTTTGCTCGACCACCTCTTCAGGCGCATGGACATGGGGCTCGCGACCGCGAAGCAGATCCGCTTCCTGGAGAGCAAGGGCTTCGTGCACGTCGGCGAGTGGTCCAAGGACGACGCGAGCAAGATGATCTCGCGCATCAGCATGAACGGGTGGCGCGTGCCGCACGACGTCGACCCGCACACGTACGTCCCTCCCGCGAGGGAGGGGGCGTGAGCCGCTGCGGCGCCTGCGCCCTCTTCCGCGAGGGGCGCGTGGAGGGCGTCGGCGCGTGCATGAGCCCCAAGGCCGCGGACGCGAGGGGACGACACCCGACGGTGCGCGCGGGGATGGCGGGCGTCTGTCCCGACTTCAGGCCCGTGCGGCGCCTGGAGCCCGCGACGCCAGCGACCACGACTGGACGCGAGGCGGCGGGCGAGAAGCCGAGACCAAGACCAAAACCAAAACCAATACCGAAACCGAAAGAAAAAGAGGACGCGGACGACGCGGCCGCGCTGAGGGCGCGGCGCGTCAAGGAGGCGAAGGTGGGAGCGATGGGAAGCCTGGACAAGCTGGGGGACAAGCTCTTCGCGGAGCTGGAGCGCCTGGACGCGCTCGACCTCGCGGACGCGGATGCGGCCGAGATGGAGCTGAGGCGCGCCAAGAGCATCGTGGAGGTCGCGGGCGCGGTGACGGCCAACCACGCGACTGCGCTCAGCGCCGCGCGCATGATGGGCGAGGTCGGCATGGCGGGCTCGCAGACGTCCATGGCGCGGATGCTGGGGGCGGGCGATGGCGCGTAGGAAGTGCGTCCCCGAGGAGTGGCTGCGCGAGCACTACCCGAAGGGGTCCATCCACGACACGCTGGACGCCATCGAGCGGGATTTCGGCTGGCGCCCGTCCAAGACGGCGGTGTACGTGCGCGCGTCGAAGCTGGGACTCAAGAAGGAGCGCGTCTGCACGGAGCGCCGCGGCGACCATGCCGAGCGCGTGGCCCGCTGGTCGAAGATGCCCGAGGAGGACGCGTGGATGGACGCCCATGACCGCGGGCAGAGGACCAACGAGCTCGCCGACGAGTTCGAGCAAGAGTTCGGCTGGCGGCTCACGCGCGGGCAGGTCAACTCGTGGCGCGCGAGGCACGGGCGCCAGCCGCACGGGCGGCGCCGCTACGGCGGACGTCCGAGGAAGCCAGTCGGCTACGAGCGCGTGAGCAAGGACGGATACATCGTGGTCAAGGTGGCCGACGAGGCCGACCGCGCCATGAGCAAGGACAACTGGAGATTAAAGCAGGTGTGGGTCTGGGAGCAGGAGCACGGCCCGCTGCCCAAGGGCCACGTGGTCTACTTCGCGGACGGCGACAACAGGAACTTCGACCCCGCCAACCTCGTGGCGGTGCCGCGCCGCGCGGTGGGGCTGCTGGCGCGGATGGAGTACCACGACGCGGAGTCGCTGCGGGCGGCCGTCGCGCTGGCGATGGTGCGCATCAAGGCGAAGGACGTGGAGGAGTCGCTGCCGTCCACGTGCGCCGTCTGCGGGCGGCGGTTCGTCGCCGAGAGCACGTACCGCAGGAAGCTCGGAAAGCGGCCCGTGACGTGCCCAGACTGCCTCGCGGCAGGGCACAAGGCGAGCGGCAGGAAGAGGTACGACCGCGCGGAGATGCTCAGGCTCTACGACTCGGGCATGCGGCCGCTGGAGGTGGCGCGCGAGATGGGCTGCTGCAAGGACCTGGTGTACAAGGCGATCAGGACGGAGGGGTAGGACATGGACGGCAAGACGGACGGCGCGGCGCATGATGGCGGCAGAGTGGGGCGCATGATGGGTGCGCAAATGACCCTCGCGGACGAGAGCGACGAGTATCGCGCCTTTGTTGAAAAGTTCAAGCCCAAGAAGACCACCGACGACTGCTACACGCCGCAGCCCATCTACGACGTCGTGCTGGACTGGGCGCAGGCACGCTACGGGTTCGACCGCGAGAGGGTCGTGCGCCCGTTCTGGCCCGGCGGCGACTTCGAGCGCGAGAGCTACCCAGACGGGTGCGTCGTGGTGGACAATCCGCCGTTCTCCATCCTGTCGCGGATTTGCTCGTGGTACATGGTGCACGGCGTGAGGTTCTTCCTTTTCTCGCCCACGCTGACCATCCTCGGCAGCACGGGGCGAGCAAACGTAATGGCGACCAACCACATCGTGACCAAGTGCACCATCACCTACGAGAACGGCGCGACGGTGCCCACCAGCTTCGTGACGAACATGGAGACGGACGGCACCGTGCTTGAGTCCGCGCCCGACCTGTCCGACGCGATACAGGCGGTGGACGACGAGCTGGTCAAGGCTGGCAAGACGCAGCTGCCCAAGTACGTGTACCCCGACGAGGTGATAACGGCGGCGAAGGTCAACTGGTTCTGCGCCCACCACACCCCGTACAGGCTCAACGCCCGCGACTGCTGCTTCATCGGCTCGCTGGACGCCATGGGCGGCAAGGGCATATTCGGCGGCGGGCTTCTGCTCTCGGAGCGTGCGGCTGCGGAGCGTGCGGCTGCGGAGCGTGCGGCTGCGGAGCGTGC
>JAGAWD010000202.1 GCA_017941585.1 Olsenella sp.
GTAAGTTTGGGCTAACAAGCGTGCCATGTGGTCGTTGGCGCGACTGGCTTCTTAGGAGCAAGCATGGGTCTGGTTGACATCGTCATAATCGCCGCGGTCGCCGCGGCACTGGCGTTTTGCGTGAGGCGGCTGGCAAGGGGCGGCGCCGGTGGCTGCGGCGATTGCGCGTCTAGCTCGTCGTGTTCGGCGCGCGCGACCGGCGAGGGGACGTGCAGGGTGGCGAAGGACATGGTTGCCAGGGCCGACGCCGCCCTCAGAGAGAAGGGCCCGAGGCAGGGTCCGAAGTAGGACGCAACCCTCCGCTCGCCCGTATTGCCCGCTTCATGAAACAGGCGTGAAACTTCCTTATGAGATTGTATGCATGGGCCATGCTCTGGCGGACCACATCCGGTGGGCCGCGCGCTGGCGGCCCATGCACTGGCGGCCCTCGCCGTCTCAGCGGGTTGGAAGGATTTGCTTATGAGCGATAGGAACGTCGACTTCGTCCTGAGGAACGTCGAGAAGCGCGGCATACGCTTCGTTCGCCTGTGGTTTACTGACGTCTTGGGGGAGCTCAAGTCGTTCTCCATCTCCTCGGAAGACCTCGAGGAGGCGTTCGAGGAGGGCATCGGCTTCGACGGGTCCTCCGTGGAGGGCTTCGTTCCGCAGGAGGAGTCGGACATGCTCGCCTTCCCCGACCCCACTACCTTCCAGATCCTGCCGTGGAGGCCCTCCGAGAAGGGCGTGGCTCGCATCTTCTGCGACATCAAGACGCCCTCGCGCGAGCCGTTTGCGGGCGACCCCCGCTCTTGCCTCGAGCGCGTCTTCCGCGAGGCCGACGCAAAGGGCTACGTCATGAACGTCGGTCCCAAGATCGAGTACTTCTACTTCGACAACGACACCAACCCGGTGCCCCTCGACAGGGCCGGCTACTTCGACCTCACGGCGAGCGACGCGGCGACGGACCTGCGCCGCGAGACGACCCTCATGCTCGAGAAGATGTCGATTCCCGTGGAGTACTCGTTCCACTCCAACGCGCCGTCTCAGAATGCCGTGGAGCTGCGCTACACCGAGGCCAAGAGCTGTGCCGACAACATCATGACGGCGCGTCTCGTCATCCGCCAGGAGGCCTACAAGAACAATATGTTCGCCTCGTTCATGCCCAAGCCGCTTACCGACGTCTCCGGCTCCGGCATGTTCCTCTATCAGTCGATCTTCGACCACGAGGGCACGAACCTCTTCTGGGCGCCCAAGGTCGAGAACGACGCTCACCTCTCCGTGCTCGCGCAGCGCTACGTGGCGGGCATCCTCAAGTACGCGCCGGAGTTCGCGCTCGTGACGAACCCCACGGTCAACTCCTACAAGCGACTGGTCGCCAACGGCGAGGTCCCCATCTACACGACCTGGGGCCGCAAGAATCGCTCGGCGCTCGTGCGCATTCCCACACACAAGCCCGGCAAGCACCAGTCGACGCGCATCGAGTTGCGCAACACCGACCCCACGGCCAACCCCTACCTCGCTCTCGCGGTCTCGCTTGCGGCGGGTGTCCGCGGCATCGAGGAGGGCCTCGAGCTCAAGCCAGAGGTCACCTGCGATCCCGACACGCTTACCGCGACCGAGCGCGCGGCGGCGGGCATGAGGCGCCTGCCGCGCACCCTCGGCGAGGCCATCGACGCGTTCGAGGAGAGCGCCTTCGTCCGCGAGGTGCTCGGGGACCACATCTGCGACTATCTCATCTCCGAGAAGCGCAAGGAGTGGGAGGAGTACTGCTCCGTCGTGACGGACTGGGAGTGCAGGAAGTACTACGCGGGCGTTTAGCGTAGCGCGCCGCGCATCTGCGTGCCCGTGCCCGCTGGCCCGCCAGACCCGCCCGTCTACAAATCCATCTGCCCACGATTGATGATTTTTGGCATCATGGTAGTTTCTGCAGCATATTATTGTGCAGAAACACTTTCTCTTATGCAGAAAAAGTAGTAAAAGAAGAGCATCGTATTATTGCGTTCGCTAACGCGTGGACGCATGGACGGGCCTGCGCCCACGTGGGTCGCGGTGCCGTTCTGTGACTTGGGGAGTGACTCCATGAATATTCGATCATCGAGGCCAAGCGCCCCGCTCGTCGCGGCGCTCTGCCTGGCGTTTGTGGTCGCCCTGATGGCGACGGCCTGTTCCGGGGCGCAGACCTCCGGCACGACGGGCTCCGCGGCGAGCGGACAGTCGTTCACCACTGTCGAGGCTGGCAAGCTCACCGTGGCATCGGATCTCTCGAACCCGCCCTTCGACTACATGGACGGGGAGCGGCCGGCGGGCTTCGAGGTCGAGCTCATGCAAGCGCTGGCGAAGAAGATGGGGCTTGAGTGCACGTATCTCGCCCCGCTCAAGTTCGACTCGATCGTCCCCACGATCAGGCAGGGCGGGAAGGCGGACGTCGGTGCGTCCAACTTCACCATCACCGACGAGCGCAGGCAGGAGGTCGACTTTACCGACGCCTACATCGACTCGAACCAGGGACTCGTGACGGAGTCCTCCATCGCGCCCTCCGTCGCGAGCGACCTGAGCGTGCTCGACACCCCCGTGACGCAGATCGCGGTGCAGGCGGGGACGACGGGCGAGTCGTGGGCGAGGGAGAAGCTCCCGAGGGCCACGGTCGTCGCGCTCGACGACCCGATCCAGGCGCTCACGGGCGTGCAGACGGGGCTCTACCAGGCCGCCGTGGCCGATCTGCCCGTCATGCAGTACGAGGTGAACACGGCCTACACCGCCCTGAGCGTCGCGAGGGAGATACCCACGGGCGAGCAGTACGGCTTCGTCGTATCGAAGGACAACCCCGGCCTCACGTCTGCCCTCAACCGTGCCCTCGCCGAGTGCCGCGAAGATGGCACCCTCTCGGCACTCGAGGTCAAGTGGTTCGGGAAGGACTACGAGGCGAACGCCGCCTCCGCGCCGGAGCAGGAGGCCGCGGCGTCCGGCACGACCGTCGCGACCGGCGCCGCTGATGGCGCCGGCACGGCCGCTGGCGCAATCGCAGTCGTGGACGCGACGGCGCGTCCCAACGAGAGCGGCGGCGACGGCGTGATCGGCGGCCAGAACACCAGGCTCACATGGGAGGGAACGGTCCAGGCGGAGAGCGGGATCTCCTCCGTCACGCTGTCCCTTCCCGACGGAGCGACCTTCGACGGCTCGACTACCCGCGTGACCGTGCTCAAGGGGCTCGACCGCGTCAACGTCGGCAGCGAGGCATCTCCCTCGGGCAATACCATCGCAATCAGCTTCGCCTCTCCCGTCCCCGCGGGGTCTCACCTGCGGATCGAGGTCACCAACATGCAGTTCCCCGCCGCCGGAGGCAGCTACTCGGTCGGCGGGACGTACGTCACGGGGGCAGGGGCCAAGGGCACGCTCGACGAATCGCCCGCCATCGCCATCATCGCGAACACGCCGGTGCAGTCCATCGTCAACTGGCTCGACGGGCAGGGGTGGGTCGCCGCCTGGAACTCGGTGCCGTTCCTCAACATGTTCTTCAAACCGCAGCTCATGGTGACCTCGTTCGTCTCGCTGTTCTGGGGGTGGCTCCTCTGCCTGGCCCTCGTGGTGATCGCCTACCCGTTCGCGATCGTGCTCGGCCTGCTCTTCGCGATGATGAAGATCTCGCACCTGCGCATCCTGCGCGTCATCTCGTCCATCTACATCAACGTCCTGCGCGGCACCCCGCTCTTCCTGCAGATCTACATCATGTTCTTCGGCCTGCCGATGATGGGCATCAACATCGACAACAACGTTCTCGGCGTCATCGTCATCGCCGTCAACTCGTCGGCCTACCAGGCGGAGATCTTCCGCGCTGGTATCCAGTCCATACCGCAGGGCCAGTACGAGGCCGCGGCGTCCCTCGGCATGAACCGCGCCCAGACCATGTTCACGGTCATCCTGCCCCAGATGGTGCGCCGCGTCATCCCCACGGTCACGAGCGACTTCATCACCTCCTACAAGGACACGTCGCTCCTCTCGTCCGTGGGCGTCATGGAGCTCATGATGTTCTCGAAGAACCTCACCACCGTCTCGGGCAACATCACGCCCTACGTGGCCGCCGCGATCTACTACCTCATCGTCACCATCCCCCTGATTCGGGTGGTGGGCGTGGTGGAGAAGCGCATGGCTGACGCCGAGCGTGGGGCGGGCCCGCGTCCCAAGGCGGCAGCCTCCGCGCGGCCCACGGGCACGGCTGCCGGCCCGGGTGGGGGCGGGACCGACGCCCTCTCGGCAGGTGGCTCATCGTCCGGAGGCTCCTCGCACCCCGACGCCCCGGTACGTTCCGACGTCACCTCGGGCGACTCCGCCCCCAGCGCGTTCGAGGCGCTGTCTGCCCCCTTCCGCCCGCATCCCTCGCAGGAGGTGTAGATCATGTTCGTCAAGCCAGCTTACACCGACAAGGTCGAGGTGCCGCCCGCCATGGAGGCGAACGAGGCCGCCCGTCTCGCCTTCGAGCAGGACAAGGGCCGCTCCAAGCACCACTTCGTGGAGGGCGAGCATCCCGTTGTGCGCGTCGAGCACCTCAACAAGACGTTCACGGACACCCCGGTGCTTCGCGATGTGAACCTCAACGTGTGGAACGGTGAGATCGTCGTCGTGCTGGGGCCGTCTGGCTCGGGCAAGTCGACGATGCTGCGCTGCATCAACCTGCTCGAGACGCCCACGGCGGGCCACATCCTGATTGATGACCAGGAGATAACCGGCGCAAGCAAGACGAGCATCAACGAGATCAGGCGCAACCTCGGCATGGTGTTCCAGAGCTTCAACCTCTTCCCACACATGACGGCCCTCGAGAACGTCATGGTGGGGCAGACAAAGGTCCTCAAGAAGCCGAAGGAGGAGGCGCGCGCTGAGGCCATGAAGCAGCTCGAGGCTGTCGGCCTTGCCGACCGCGCGGACTACAAGCCGCCCCAGCTCTCGGGTGGCCAGCAGCAGCGCGTCGCCATCGCCCGAGCGGTTGCCATGCATCCCAAGGTGCTTCTCTTCGACGAGCCGACCTCCGCGCTCGACCCCGAGCTCGTGCGCGATGTGCTCGCCGTCATGCGCGACCTCGCGCTCAACGGCGACATGACGATGATCGTGGTCACCCACGAGATGGGCTTCGCGCGAGACGTCGCAGACCGCGTCGTGTTCATGGAGGGCGGCGTCGTTGTGGAGCAGGGGCTTCCCGATCAGGTCTTTGATCACCCCACGCAGGAACGCACCAAGGAGTTCCTGGGAAGCATCCGCTAGGGGAGGCACCTCGCCGCGCACATTTGCATGAAACTCGCCCTCGCGCGACGAGGTCGGGGCGAGTTTCATACAGCGAGGTGCCTGCCGCGTCGCACGAGCGGCCGTTTCGTGCATGCTTTCCGGCTCCAAAGCCGTGGTACGGAGGAGCAAGGGGGCTAGCCAGCAATTATTCCGAGGTACAGAGCACATACGCCTTAAGCGAGCATATGTGTTGGCATTCTGGGGCGTTTCAATTTGTCTGCTTTCAAATCATTTCAAACACTTTACATTGCGAGGGTTGTGCTAGGCTTGTTTGAGGCCAACGTCCGCTTTGGCGCTCGGCAGTGATTATTGCTGGATTTTGGGGGTCACCGTATGCACCACAAAAACATCCTGCTCGTGAGCAGGACATCGCGCTACATTGAACGTATGCGCGAGCTGAAGCATGCGCTGGACGTCTCCATTCTCCCCAGTACGCCCGATACATTCTCTCAGGCCATTTCTTCGGGTCATGACTTTGACCTTGTCATCGTCGATTCCGAGAAGCTCGACCAGGACACCCTGAATGCAATCGACTCCTACGTTTCCGACAACGGCTTCATTCCGACCCTGGTCATCCAGGAGGAGAGCAAGCTCAGCTCGCTTCACCTGCCTGCCCAGGGGAGAAACGATTTCATTCTCTCCACTGCCGGCGAGGCGGAGTTCGAGGTTCGCTGCGCGCTTTTGCTCTGGCCGGGGGAAGAGAGTGCGCCCGCTGACATCGTCACGGTCGACAACATGACCATCAACCTTGCGACCTATCAGGTCTACATCGATGACGAACCAGTCGACCTTACGCTCATGGAGTACTCGCTCCTGTCGTTCTTAGCTACCCATCCCTCGCGTGCCTACTCGCGCGAGACGTTGCTTCATCGTGTATGGGGCTTTGAGTACTGTGGCGGCACCCGTACGGTTGACGTGCACATACGTCGAGTTCGCTCCAAGGTTGGCCCCCAGGTTGCCTCGCACATCGTCACTGTTCGCGGTGTGGGGTACCTGTTCAAGATTTAGCTGTCACGCCAGTCCAAAGCGGCCTCGAGCGAATTATGGGAGATTTCGCCCAATCGCATTTTGGGCCGGAAGGCTCCGCCGTCCGTGGGGTCCCCTTGCCTCTTTATGCTCATTGTGAGAGCTATTCGCCCGGCGAGAAGGTCTACACTCTTTCAGGAAACCAAAAGGCTTGTTCTCCTAACGTGATTCGTTCGAGAGGAAACAGGCCACTTGTACTGATACGGGTAGAGTAGCTCTTGTATAAAGCCTCACAGTTTTTTTGAGACAGAGGAAGGATTGATTATGAGCACGTATGACAACGGCCGTCCCCCGGTTCCGGGGTCGGGCGATCGTGAGACGCAGCAGATTCCGCCGCAGCCGACGGTCCAACAGACCGCCAGCCGGGAGGCAAGCCAGCCTACTACCCAGCGGATGCCGCAGCACGGGGCGGATGGGGCGTACGGTCAGGGCGAGCCCGGCTTTGCCGCGCCGCCGACGGCCGGTGACGCCGGCAAAAACGGCAAGAAGCCCAACCATACGGTACGCAACGTTCTGTTCGGCGTCTTGGGCGGTGCCGTCGGTGGTCTCCTGATTGTGCTTGCGGTCAATGCATTCGGTCTCATGGGCTCCAAGACAGCCATTACGACGAAGGATGGCGCCACCGGCCAGACCATCAACATCACGGCGGACACGGAGAACTTGACGGTTGCCAAGGCTGCTGCCGCGAAGGCGCTCCCGTCGGTCGTCGTCGTGAACGTGACCACGCAGGCCGGCTCCGGCCTCGGCTCGGGCGTCGTCTACGGCACTGACGGCAACATCATCACCAACTATCACGTTATTGAGGGTGCCACGTCCGTCTCCGTCACAATCGACGGCAAGAGCTTCGACGCCACGGTGGTCGGCTCCGATCCCTCGAGTGACCTTGCGGTGCTTCACGTCAATCTTGGCGATACCAAGGTCACGCCGATGGAGATCGGCGATTCCGACAAGCTGGTCGCGGGCGACTGGGTCATGTCGGTGGGCAGTCCCTTCGGCCTCGATCAGTCCGTGTCCGCAGGTATCGTCAGCTCGCTCGCACGCAACCAGATGATGCAGTCCACAGCCGGCTATACGCTCTACACCAACCTCATCCAGACCGATGCCGCGATCAACCCCGGCAACTCCGGCGGCGCGCTCGTCGACGCGGAGGGCAAGCTTGTGGGCATCTGCACGCTCTTCTCGTCTGACACCGAGTCCTTCGCGGGCATCGGCTTTGCGATTCCGGGCAACTATGCCGTCGACGTCGCCAACAAGATCATCGCGGGCGAGACGGTCACCCATGCCTACATCGGCGTCTCCATGCAGACCGTAAACGCCCAGAACGCAATGGCGAACAACCTCTCGGTGAACCAGGGAGCGTATGTGGCGGAGGTAACCCAGGACAGCCCCGCGGCTGCGGCTGGCATCCAGAAGGGTGACATCATCACGGCAGTCAATGGCAAGGCCATCACCTCCGCAGACGGCATGATCCTCGACGTGCGCTCGCACCAGGTCGGCGAGACGATCTCCGTCACCCTCATGCGCGGCAAGGAGGAGAAGACCGTCGATGTCACGCTTGGTTCCGACGAGAAGCTGCAGGAGCAGCTGAAGCAGCAGAGCCAGCGCCAGAACACGCTTGGCGATACCCCGAACAGCTACGGCTACGGTGGCAATGGCGGCAACGGCGGCGGCAGTCAAGACGTGCTTAATCAGATCTACGAGCGCCTCTACAACAACCGCGGTGGCTCGTATGACACGAGCGACTCCGTTGCGGGCGAGGCCGCGTAGGAATCGACAGGCGCGACAGACACTGTGTCAGGTATATAATTCCTGCCAAATAACGCCAGCTAGACTCAATAGACTCAAGGATGACTAATGGGACTGGGGAGGATCGAGTAATCGACTCCCCAGTCCCTTTTGGTGCATCGCACTTTGGTGGACTCGCTTGGGGAACCTCGGTGGGTGAGCCCCGGAGCAAAACCGTCCCGAGCGCCTTGCCGCCGGTGTTTCTTTGCAACCCCCACCGAGTGCGCACTTGCGACTGTACACTCGGCAACATATCGCACCGAGTGCGCACTTGAGACCGTACACTCGGCAACATATCGCACCGAGTGCGCA
>JAGAWD010000203.1 GCA_017941585.1 Olsenella sp.
ACCAACGACCTCGACACCGAGACGCTCGAATCGCTCGAGGAGGCACTCCTGGCGTTCCCGGGCTGCTCGGTCATCACCTCGCACGACCGCTGGTTCCTCGACCGAATCGCCACGCACATCCTTGCATGGGAAGGCACTGACGAGAACCCCGGCCAGTGGCACTGGTTCGAGGGCAACTTCGAGGACTACCAGCGCGACCGCGTGAAGCGCCTCGGCCCCGACGCGGCACGGCCTCATCGCATCCACCGCAAGCTTACGCGCGACTAACGAACCTTTGGGGCGCCCTCTCCTCCTGCGCGCGTCGAACAGCGCGCGTCCGGCGCGAACTTGCGCGCAGAAGGAGAGGGGCGCCGGCCTAGGGAGGCCAATCGTGCGTCACGCGTGGGCTTGCGCGAGGTGTTGCCGCCTCAGGATGCCGAGCGCGCTCCTTGCCGGCGGCCCCCGGCGCAAAACCGCGTCGAGAGACTGGGGATGCGGCGGAAATGCGCTTGACCTTGGTTTGGGTTCTGCGCCATTCGATAGCTCCAAAAGGCCAAAAAATTGCATCAAGGGGCCTACGAGTTGGGTAGCGCACCCTCGCTCGGGTAAGATTGTCTCGCCTTCCTTTTCGCTCGGCTGACGTCGGCCGAGGGGCGGGCCGGCATTTGCCCGTTGGGCCTGACGTCCGGATGAGGACGAGGAGAGGGGATACCATGTCTGATTACTTCGGCGAGGACGTGCCCAAGCTGGGCTTTGGCCTGATGCGTCTGCCCAAGCTCGAGGACGGGTCGATAGACGTCGAGCAGACCAAGGCCATGGTCGACAAGTTCATGGACGCCGGGCTCACGTACTTCGACACCGCCTACGTCTACACGGGCTCGGAGGAGGCCACGCGCAAGGCGCTCGTCGAGCGCTACCCGCGAGACTCCTTTACGCTCGCCACCAAGATCAATGCCTGGATGGCATGCACTGACGAGGAGTCGTGCAAGCGCCAGTTCCAGACATCGCTCGAGCGCACGCAGGCGGGCTACTTCGACTACTACCTCCTGCACGCGCTGCAGGAGAACAACTACAAGAAGTACGATGAGTACCACATCTGGGACTACGTGGCAGGGCTTAAGGAGAAGGGCCTGGTCAGGCACTATGGGTTCTCGTTCCACGCGACGCCCGAACTGCTCGACGAGATACTTCGCGCTCATCCCGAGGTTGACTTCGTGCAGCTTCAGCTCAACTACGCGGATTGGGAGAACCCGAGTGTCACGAGCCGTGCCAACTACGAGGTGGCGCGCAGTCACGGCAAGCCGATCGTCGTGATGGAGCCGATAAAGGGCGGCACTCTCGCAAACCCGCCCGAGCGCGTGGCCAAAATACTACGCGACGCGAACCCCGACCTTTCTATCGCAAGCTGGGCAATTCGCTACGTGGCGTCCCTCGACGGGATCATCACGGTGCTCTCCGGCATGAGCAACGTCGAGCAGATGGATGACAACATCTCCTACATGCGCGACTTCAAGCCTCTGAGCGAGGAGGAGCAGAGGGCCATCCGTCGCGCCCAGGAGGCGCTCGACGCAATCGAGTCGGTGCCGTGCACCGCGTGCAACTACTGCACGCCCGGCTGTCCCATGGGAATTCCCATTCCCAAGATCTTCTCGGCGCTCAATCGCGAGCTCATCTACGCGCAGACCGACGAGGCGCGAAGAAGCTATGCGAACGCGGTGAGGGACGCCGGCAAGGCGTCGGAGTGCATAGGGTGTCTGCAGTG
>JAGAWD010000204.1 GCA_017941585.1 Olsenella sp.
ACGATGCGGAGGGCGTCGCGCACCTGCGCTTCGGGGCCACCCAGCAGGCTGCGATCCTCATCCAGCGCCAGTGTCGCTATGCCCCGGTGATGGTGTCGGAGGCGGATGCCGCCATCATCAGCTATGCCTATCGCGGCGAGGCCTCCCTCCTAATCAGGCAGGGCCCCAAGGAGGAGAGCGTCGCGCTCCATGCGGGGGACTTCCTGCTGGTCCCCCCTCCCTTCCACGGGGCGCACAGGATCGAGCGGGACGACTGCGTGGTCATCGCCTTCGCCATACCCCGCAAGACCCTGCTGGCGATCCTGCGCGACGCCTTCCCCGAGGGCGTCGTGAGCACCTACTACCAGACCCTGCTCGGTGGAGACGCTGAGGGGGAGGCGCTTCTCGTCCCCTCGGGAGACGACCCCTTCGTTCGCACTCTTGTGCATCGGGTGGTGTTGGAATCCCTTGACGTCAGAGGCGACGCGCTGCAGGGGGCGCAGCTGGTGAGGCTTGCGATGACGCTCCTTCTGGCCTACATCCAGAAGGAGTACGGAGGCCGGGCGCCGCTCTTCAGGGCCGGGCGCTACGTTCACTCCATACCCCAGATGCACGAGTACCTCCGCAGGCACGTCGGGGACTTCTCGCTGCAGGCCATGGCAAATGAGTTCTCCTTCAGTCGCGCCTACCTCAGCAGGTACTACAAGCGCTATGCCGGCGTGACCATCCGCGAGAGCCTGCGCGACCTGCGCATGGGCGCCGCGGAGCAGCTGCTCAGGGGCAGCGCCCTACCTATCGAGTCGGTCGCGCTCAAGGTGGGCTATGCCGACACGTCCTACTTCATCGAGACCTTCCGGCACGCGCGCGGCATGACGCCCCTGCAGTACCGCAAGGCAGGTTCGTGAACGCAACAGCGGCCGTGCGGGCCGGGAAGTCGCCGCCAGGCGCTGCAAACGCGCGGAGGCCCTTGAAGATGCCGGGTGCGACTCCGGTCTTGTCCCTCACGCGGTCGAGCCGCCTCTTCGCACAGGAGGACCCGCGTCACATGAGCACCCTTACGATGCCCTCGAGCGAGGTGCGCTGCTCGCTGGTGAGCGTCGCGTCGGTGACGAGTGCGTCGATGTCACCCAACTGGTAGAAGTCGTAGAAGTCCCTTCGGCCAACCTTGCTCGAGTCTGCGATGATGTAGCGCTCGCTGGATCGGTCGAGTATCAGCCGCTGCAGGCTGCCCTCGGCAGAGCTGGCGGTCGACACGGCCCCGTCGTAGATGCCGTTGACGCCCACGAAGGCCTTGTCTATGCCGATGGCCTCGCCAACCTTCTCGGCCATCGGCCCCACGAACGCCCCCGTCGTGGGCCGGTAGTCCCCGCCGATGAGCATGGGCTCGATGTTGCGGGCGTCCTTGATGATGTTGAAGACCGTCAGGCTGTTGGTGATGGCACGTATCCGCTTGTAGAGCACGGCGCGGGCGAGCGCCTCACCCGTCGTGCCCGTGCCGATGAAGACGTTCTCTCCGTTTGAGACGAGTTGGGCGGCCGTATTGGCAACCTGCGCCTTCTCGCTGGAGTGGACCTCCTGCTTCTCGGTGTTGGTGAGCTCCCTGATGAGCATGGCTATGGAGCCGTCCTCGGCCTTGCGGGCACCACCATGGATGCGGACGAGGGCGCCGACCGCCGAGAGCTCCTCGAGGTCGCGCCTGATGGTCATGGCTGAGACGTTGAGGCGGTTGGAGATGTCGGTGACGGTTGCCGAGCCCGTCTCGTTGACCAGCTTGACGATGGCTTCCTGTCGTTGTGCCTTGAGCATGATTCCTCCTGATTGAAAGTGTTCAATCCTACTATAATCGTTTCGAATAGATTATCTGTCCGAGAAATATCGAACTATAACAAACAATATCGCACACTAACGCACAGACATGAGCTATACTGTCGCCAGGCAATGGAGCCCAAGCGACAGGAGGTACCACTCATGTGCAAAAAGAAGACGCCCCATCAGTCCTGCGTGCTCGTGACGGGAGGAGCTGGCTTCATCGGCAGTCACACCGTCGTTGACCTGCTGGAAAGCGGTTATCGGGTCATCATTGTCGACGACCTCTTCAATTCGAGCGAGAAAGTCCTCGACCGCATCAGGCAGATCGTGGGCGACCAGGCCTACGGGAGGCTCTCCTTCTACCGCGCCGACGTCAACGACCGCGCCGCGCTCGAGGCCGTCTTCGACGACAACCCCATCGACCGCGTCATCCACTTCGCCGGCTACAAGGCAGTGGGGGAGAGCGTGCAGAAGCCCATCGAGTACTACGCCAACAACCTGGGCAGCACCCTCACGCTGGTCGATGTCATGCGCGAGCACGGCTGCAAGTCCATCATCTTCTCCAGCTCGGCCACCGTCTATGGCGACCCCGACACGCTCCCCCTCACCGAGGAGAGTCCCAAGAAGTTCTGCACCAACCCCTACGGCTGGACCAAGTGGATGATTGAGCAGATCCTCATGGATGTGGCCAAGGCCGACGCTGCCTGGGACGTCGTGCTCCTGCGCTACTTCAACCCCATCAGTGCGCACCCGTCGGGCCTCATCGGGGAGGACCCCAAGGGCATTCCCAACAACCTCGTGCCCTACGTGGCCCAGGTCGCCGTGGGCAAGCGCGATGCCATCCATGTCTTTGGCGACGACTACGACACCCCGGATGGCACGGGCGTGCGTGACTACATCCACGTCATGGACCTCGCCCGCGGCCATGTGGCTGCGCTCGAGTGGATGGACGGTCGTACGGGCTGCGAGATCTTCAACCTGGGCACGGGCACCGGCAGCTCGGTGATCGACGTGATTCGCGCCTTCTCGGCAGCCTGCGGGCGGGACCTTCCCTACGTGATCGAGCCTCGCCGCGCCGGCGACGTGACCGCCAACTATGCCGACTGCTCCAAGGCACGCGAGCAGATGGGATGGGTTGCCGCCCGCACCATCGACGACATGTGCCGCGACTCCTGGAGGTGGCAGTCTCACAATCCCAACGGATACGATGGCTAGGGAAGGTCTCAACAACCAGACGGGCGGGTCACGGGTGCCAACTCAGCGCTCCCTGGCCCGCCTTCCTATGCTGAGGTGAATCAATCTGCCCTGATAGACAGGGGCGTGCGGCCTCTGCAAATCCCACAGCTTCAGCGGATGTCCCTGACCGAGGCGCGCTCGACCAGCCTGCCGGGCACCAGGGAGAAGGTGGCGGCACCCTCGGGACTCACGGCGGCCTCGAAGGCAAGCTCGCCCACGGCGTGGTCGTCGAAGGCATAGCTGGTGAGGCCGAGCCTCGCCACGCTCTCCGTGAGGGAGTCGTCCGTGCCCACCACGCTCACGTCCTCGGGGACGTGCAGGCCCCGGTCCCGCAGGGCCGCGATGACGCCCATGGCCATGTTGTCATTGGCTGCGAAGACCGCTGTGACCCCCGGGTCCTGGGCTATCTTGATTCCCGCCTCGTAGCCGCTGTCCGCAGACCAGTCCCCCTCGATGGGCTCGATCGCGGGAAGTCCCCGCCCCGCAAGGGTGTCGAGCCATGTCTCGTTGCGCTGCACGGCCGCGATTGAGCTGCGGGGACCGCTCACCATGCGCATGTGCCGATGGCCACGGGCGATGAGATGCTCCGCAATCGTGCGGGCGCAATCGGCCTGGTCGGCGTCGATGCAGGCCAAAAGGGGGTGCTCTATGCTGGCGATTGCAACGCATCGCAGGGACGACTCCGGCTCGAATGCCAGGAAGTCGTCGACGTGGTAGGTGCGGTTGAGGTTGTAGATCATCGCGTCGACCGGCAGGGAGGCCATGCGCCGCTCGATGTCGGCGATGCCGCTCGTGGGACCCTCCTGGGGTTGGACCAGCGTGATGGCATAGCCGTGGCTTGCCGCGGCGTCGAGGATGCCGCTCAGGCGACGGACGTTGCCCATGCTGACGATGTTGGACATGGCCAGCCCCACAGCCTGGTAGCGGTTGAGCCTGAGGGACCTTCCCGCAAAGCTGGGGTGGTAGCCCAGCTCCCGCATGGCCCTGATGACGCGTTCGCGCGTCTCGGGCCGCACGGAGGGGGAGTCGTTGGCCACGCGCGAGACGGTCTGCGTGGAGACGTTGGCGAACCGTGCGACGTCGACAAGCGATGCCGAGGTCCGCTTGCGTGCCTTGGGGTTGGGGTGTGGGGTGGTGCCCATGGGATGCTTGCCTTTCGAGGGGTCTGCTCGTCAATCTGCTTGTCCCAAGCCTAACGGATTGAGAAAAACTGGGCTGAAACTACCGTTCACCGCAAAAAATATACCGTTAACAAACAGAAACGAACAATAACGAACATACCGAATCTGTTCGTGTACTCTGTCATCAAGCGATATTAACGTTAACATCGCACAAGGGAGGACGAAAGAAAGGATTTCTGCCATGCTCAAGGAAGACGCCATCAACACCGCATTCGAGATCGTCGCCTACTCCGGAGACGCCCGTTCCAAGCTCCTGCTCGCCCTGAACAAAGCTCAGGCCGGCGACTTCACCGAGGTCGATACCCTGGTCGACGAGGCCAAGGAGTGCCTGGCAGACGCCCACCGTGCCCAGACGCTCATGCTCACCAGCGAGGCTCGCGGCGAGAACGTGGACATCACCTTCATCACCGTCCACGCCCAGGACCACCTCATGACCACCCTGCTGCTCAAGGACATAATCGGGACCCTGCTCGACGTTTATCGCAAGAACTAACGGAAACAAAGGAAGCATCACTTCGGCTACAAGAGCCAGGAAGGACTCATCATGGAACAGCTCATTGCCTGGATTGAGAAGGGAAAGCCCTTCTTCAACAAGGTCGCAGCCAACAGGTACCTCAAGTCGATCCGCGACGGCTTCATCTCCGCAATGCCCATCGTCATCTTCTCGTCGATTTTCCTGCTCGTCGCCTACGTCCCCAACATCTGGGGCTTCTCTTGGCCGGCAGAGATCGAGGCTATCCTCACCAAGCCCTACAACTACTCCATGGGCATCCTGGCGCTTGTCGTCGCGGCAACTACGGCCAAGCACTTCACCGACGCCCTCAACCGCGACATGCCTCGCAACAACCAGATTAACTTCATCTCGACGATGATCGCAGCCATGGTGGGCTTTCTGATCCTCACCTCCGACACCATCTCCACCGACACCGCCTCCGGCTTCTCCAATGCCTACATGGGCAGCAAGGGTCTGCTCACTGCCTTCATCTCGGCCTTCGTGGTGGGCGGCTTCTACAAGTTCTGCATCAACCGCAACATAACCATCAAGATGCCTGAGCAGGTTCCGCCAAACATCTCGCAGACCTTCAAGGACATCATCCCCTTTGGCGCCTCCATCGCCTTCTTCTGGCTCTTTGACCTTTTCTTCCGCAACGTGTTCGGCTTCTGCTTCGCCGAGGGTGTCATCCGCCTCTTCCAGCCGATCTTCACCGCCGCTGACGGCTACATCGGCCTGGCCATCATCTACGGTGCCATGTCCCTCTTCTGGTTCGTCGGCGTCCATGGCCCCTCGATCGTCGAGCCTGCCATCTCCGCGGCGCTTGTGACCGGCATGACCGAGAACCTTGCAGCCGTACAGGCTGGCCAGCACGCCACCCACGTCCTCGCCCTCTCCACCCAGTACTTCGTCATCTGCGCCGGCGGTACCGGTGCCACCCTTATGGCCTGCGTCCTCTTCGCCTTCCTGGCCAAGTCCAAGGAGATGCGCGCCGTCGGTCGCGCCTCCATCATCCCCGTGCTCTTCAACGTCAACGAGCCCTTCCTCTTCGGCGCTCCGATGATCCTCAACCCGATCTTCTTCATCCCCATGATCTTTGCCCCCATCTGCAACGTCTGGCTCTTCAAGATCTTCGTCGACGTCCTAGGCATGAACGGCCTCATCTACACCCTGCCCTGGACCACCCCCTCGCCTCTGGGCATCATCCTGGGCTCGGGCGTCGCTCCGCTTGCCATCGTCTTCACCGTCGTCATGCTCCTCATGGATGCCGCAATCTACTACCCCTTCTTCCGCGTCTATGACAAGCAGATGTGCGACGAGGAGGCCGAGAACCTCGACGAGGAGGCCATCGCCGCCAAGACCGCCAAGATGAACGACGCCTTCCAGGGCAAGGCCAGCGCCTCATCCGTGGCCGAGACCGCAGTGGCTCCCGCGGCTGCCGCAACCATCGAGGCCGCTCCTGCGACCGCCGAAGGTGAGTTTGCCGACCTCAACGGCAAGAAGGTCTTGGTCCTCTGCCAGGGTGGCGGGACCTCGGGCCTGCTCGCCAACGCGCTGGCAAAGGCTGCCGAGGACCATGGACTCGACCTGGAGACCGCGGCCGGCGCCTATGGTGCCCACCTCGACATCATGGGCGATTTCGACCTCGTGATCATGGCCCCGCAGGTGGCCTCCTACCTGGATGACCTCAAGAAGGACGCCGACCGCTTAGGTGTCGCCGCGGCGGCAACCCAGGGCAGGCAGTACATCGCCCTGACCCGCGACGGCGAAGCCTCCCTCAGGTTCGTCGAGGAGCAGCTCAACCACTAGCCTCCTTTCCTTGGGCGGGCTGGGGGAGTGCGTGCCCCCAGCCCGCCTCCCTGCACGCGGGTGCAGGATCGGCCAAGACCAGACCATAACGAACAGGAGCAGCAACATGGCATGCATGGCATTTCCCGAGGGCTTCGTCTACGGTGGCGCGACGGCAGCCTATCAGTGCGAGGGAGAGACCCTCACGCACGGCAAGGGCAAGGTGGCCTGGGATGACTTCCTGGCCAAGCAGGGCCGCTTCTCGGCCGACCCGGCGAGCGACTTCTACCATCAGTACCCCGTCGACCTCGACCTCTGCGAGAGGTTTGGCATCAACGGCATCCGCATCTCCATCGCTTGGAGCCGCATCTTCCCCGCCGGCGTCGGCGAGCCCAACCCCGAGGGCGTCGCCTTCTACCACCGGCTCTTCGCAGCCTGCCACGAGCATGGTGTGGAGCCCTTCGTGACCCTGCACCACTTCGACACCCCGGCGGCCCTCTTCGACCAGGGCGACTTCCTCAACCGAGCCACCATCGACGCCTTCGTTGACTACGCCAGGTTCTGCTTCGCGGAGTACGCCGACGAGGTCACCTACTGGTTCACCTTCAACGAGATCTGGGCGGTTGCCACCAACACCTACATCGAGGGCACCTTCCCGGGCGGCCAGCAGGCGAACCTGACCCTGGCTTTCCAGTGCATGCACAACATGATGCTGGCCCATGCCAAGGCAGTCGTTGCCTACAAGGAGGCTGGCTACACGGGCAAGATCGGGGTCGTCCAGTCGCTCGAGGGCAAATATCCCTTCGACGAGAACGACGCGGGCGATATCCAGGCGGCCAAGAACGAGGACGTCCTGCAGAACCAGTTCATCCTCGACGCCACCTTCCGGGGCGACTACGCCGCCGACACGATGGAGGTCGTCGACCGGCTCGTGGCCATAGCGGGCGGGTCGCTCGACATCCGCGACGACGACCTCGCCATCATGCGCCAGGCGGCGCGTCTCAATGACAACCTGGGCATCAACTACTACCAGAGCCGCTTCCTCAAGGCCTACGATGGTGAGAACGACCTGCACCACAACGGCACGGGCGAGAAGGGCACCGACCGCTTCCGCCTGAAGGGCGTCGGCGAGCGCGTCAACAAGCCGGGTATCCCCACCACCGACTGGGACTGGATCATCTACCCCGAGGGCCTCTTCGACCTGCTCGTGCGCATTCGCCTGCAGTATCCCAACTACAAGCAGATCTTCATCACCGAAAACGGCATGGGCTACAAGGACGAGTTTAAGGATGGCTACATCGACGACGGACCGCGCATCGACTACGTACGCGAGCATCTGATGGCGGTCTTGCGTGCCGTGGAGGCCGGCGTCAATGTGGGCGGCTACTTCCTGTGGTCGCTCATGGACATGTTCTCCTGGACCAACGGCTACAACAAGCGCTACGGCTTCTTCTACGTGGACTTTGAGACGCAGCGACGCTACCCCAAGGCCTCGGCGTACTGGTTCAAGCGCATCGCCGAGACCGGCAGGCTCGAGTAGGCACACAGGCTGAGCCGAGGGCTGACCCCCGTGGCTCACTGAACATCCGCTGCCGACGGCGGAAGGAAGGATTTGAAATGAGCACCAACAAGACCCTCGAGACGCGCATGGAGACCGTGAGGGCGCTCTTCGATCGGGAGTTTGGGACGGCCGGCCGCAGGCTCCTCCAGGTGGTCTCACCCGGCCGCACGGAGCTTGCCGGCAACCACACCGACCACGAGGGCGGCCACGTGATCGCCGCGGCGCTCGACGCCTCCTTCGTGGGCGTGGCGGCTGCCAACGGGACTGACGATGTCCACCTTACGAGCGTGGGCTTCGACCCCATCACGGTGAGTCTCAATTCCCTCGATCCGCGCGCGGACGAGCGCGTGACCACCGCTGGCATCGTACGCGGTATGGCCTCGCTCATGGCCGGCACCGGTCGCGTGCCTGGGGGATTCGACCTGGTCCTCGAGAGCAACGTGCCTTCCGGGGGCGGGCTCTCGTCCTCCGCTGCGCTGGAGCTGGCGCTCGGACGCGTCATGGAGGCCCTGTGGGAGGGGCCGGCGGTGGATGCTGCCTCCCTCGCGCGCATGGGCCAGCTGGCGGAGCAGAGATGGTTCGGAAAGCCCTGCGGCCTCATGGACCAGATGGCCGTGGCTCAGGGAGCGGTGTGCTTCATGGACTTCGCCTCCGAGACTGAGCCAGGCATCGAGCGCATCGCCTTCGACTTCGCGGCCGCCGGCTACGCCATCTGCCTCACCGATGTGGGATGCGACCATTCGGTCTTCACCGACGAGTACGCCGCCGTTCCTGCCGAGATGCATGCCGTGGCCGCTGCGCTGGGAGTTGAGAAGCTCTCCCAGGTTGTGGAGGGGGACTTCGAGGCGCGTGTGGGTGAGCTGCGCACGACCTTGGGTGACCGTGCCGTGACACGGGCCATCCACTACTACCTCGAGGAGGAGCTCGTGGACGCCCGGCGCGACGCGCTTTTGGCCGGCGACATCGACCGCTTCCTCGAGCTCACCCGGCGCAGCGGTGCCAGCTCGGGCATGTTCCTGCAGAACGTGGGGACGGGCGGCGCCTACCAACCGGCCATGGTGGCCCTGGGCCTGGCGGAGCTGGTGCTGGAGGGCCGCGGGGCCGTGCGCATCCATGGGGGAGGCTTCGGCGGGACTATCCAAGCCTTCGTGCCGATATGCACAACCGACGAGTATTGCACCCGCATGGATGGGTGGTTGGGCAAGGGTTCCACGAATGTCTACAACGTGTCCGAGAAGGGGGCGTACGCACAATGGATGTAAGCAGGGACGCTTCGACGCTGGTTGCCTATGGCGTCAGCAGGGAGATCATTGATCCGCTGGACGAGGACTGGGCCTACAACCGTGTGCTGGAGGCGGTGGGCGCCCTAGGCCCCGAGCCGCTGCGCGACGGGGACGGGCGCATCCGCGCGGACGAGGGCGTGGACGTGACCGAGGGTGAGGCCGACTTTCCCCTCATGGGGCTCCTCGGCCGCCTCGCCGACGCGGCCGTGGCAAACGGCGTTGCCGCCGACACCGCGCAGGGGCGCGACATCGCCGCCATGCGTGTGGCTGGTGCCCTCATGGCCAGACCCTCCGAGATCGCGCACCGCTTCGGCGTGGTCGAATGGGAGTCCGGCGTGACGGCCGCCACCGACTGGTTCTACAAGCTCTGCTGCGACGTGGGCTACGTGCGCCGCGAGGCCATCGCCAGAAACGTGGGCTGGACGACCCCCACGCGCTGGGGCGAGCTGGAGATCACCATCAACAAATCCAAGCCTGAGAAGGACCCCCGCGACATCGCCGCGGCGGGCGCGGCCAAGGCTGGCGGCGAGGTTTACCCGGCCTGCCAGCTCTGCATGGAGAACGAGGGATACCCCGGTCGCATGGCTTCGAGCGGCCTGGGCGAGCACCCCGCCCGCCAGAACTTGCGCATCATCCCCATCGAGCTGGGAGGGGAGCGCTGGGGCCTGCAGTACTCCCCCTACGCCTACTTCGAGGAGCACTGCATCGCGATGAGCCGAGAACATCGCCTGATGCACGTGGACCAAGGCAACATGGGGCGGCTGCTCGACTTCGTGGACCGCTTCCCCCACTACTTCGTGGGGTCCAACGCCGACATTCCCATCGTCGGCGGCTCGATCCTCTCCCACGACCACTTCCAGGGCGGGCGCCACGTGTTCCCTCTCATGAGGGCTACCGCTAGCGAGGCCTTCGCCATGGACGCCTACCCCAACGTGGGCTGCGAGGTGCTGGAGTGGCCGCTCACCGTGCTGCGCCTGACCGCGCCCGAGGCCTCTCGCGCCGAGCTGCTCGACGCCGCCGGCCACGTGTTCGCCTCCTGGGACGTCTGGGGTGACGAGTCGGTGGGCGTCGTGTGCGAGGAGTTCGACGAGGCGGGTGTGCGCACGCGCCACAACACCGTGACCCCCGTCGCCCGCAAGCTGGCAGACGGCCGCTACGAGCTGCTGCTGGCCCTTCGCTGCAACATCACCAGCGAGGAGCACCCCCTCGGCGTCTTCCACCCCCACGAGGACAAGTGGCACGTGAAGAAGGAGAACATCGGCCTCATCGAGGTCATGGGGCTGGCCATCCTGCCCCCTCGGCTGGAGGCAGAGCTCGATGCGGGCACGCTCACCCGCGACCAGATCGGCCAGGTCTTTGCCGGGGTACTGGAGGATGCGGGCGTGTACAAGTGGGACGAGGCCGGCCGTGCCGCGCTCGGGCGCTTCCTCGACTCCCTGTAGGCGGGGCGCGGATAAGCGAGGCATGGCATTGGTGGGGGAGCCGCATGGATGTCCATCGGCTCCCTCCCGGGGAGTATTATGTAGCCCCCTTAGACCAGAGCTGACATCCTCCTGGTCGTTTGGGACGTCCCATGTCAAATCAAAAAGAGCTTAATATTTATAAAGAAGCTCCCGACGAAAGGAACGATTCCCCATGATCAAGCTGGTACTGACCGACCTTGACGACACCTTGATTCCCGCTGGGTCGGACGGGGCTTCGGAGCGTGCTCTGCAGGCCATTCATGCCCTCCTGGACCAGGGGATTCGCTTTGGGCCGGTCTCGGGTCGCACCCCCCAGGCCATGGGTTGGATGTTTGGCGGGGACGAGGCCTGCTATGCCACCGGCGCCTTCGTCAACGGCCAGGTGGTGCGTCTTGACGGGGAGGTGATTCACGTCGAGGCCCTGGACACCCGGGCCCTCGAGCGCCTGCGCCAGCATCTCGATGCGGGGTCCTTTGGCGCCGTGCTCACCCTGCATGACGCGCTGGGCGACGGTTCGGCGACGCTGGCGACGGCGGCGCCTAGCCAGGAGGATTCTCTCAGGAAGGGCACCGACAGCTACGAGGCAACGGTTGACCGGGTTCCCAACCGCCCGTGGGTAAAGTCCAACATCGTATGCTCGTGCGACAGGGATCACATGGTAGCCCTGCGCGACCAGCTGATCGACCTGTTCCCCGAGTTTGACTTCGTCTTCCCCAGTGCCTGGGCTCCCTACATCGACATCCTTCCCAAGGGGTACTCAAAGGGGTCGGCGGTGCGGATCCTCGCGGACCGACTGGGCATCTCGATTGATGAGGTGGCGACCTTCGGCGACTCCGAGAACGACCTGGCCATGCTGGACGGCTTCCCCAACTCGGTTGCCGTGGCCAATGCGACCCCGGAGGCCAGCGCGGCCGCGCGTTGGCGAATAGGCCCCACCTCAAAGGACGCGGTGGCCCAGGCCTTCGAGGAGATCGCAGCTGCCGCGGCTGAGGGAGGCATGCCGCGCTTCATGAGCTAGGGACACAGCGGAACCAATTCCCTGTGTCATAACCGTTTGAATCTTACACCCAGGGGAACTCGGCCACCGTGAGGCGGACGGGACGCACGTCCTGCAGCTAAGCCTCACGTGCAGCTCGAGCCTCTGTCTCTGCGCGTCCACCGGTGACGTTACCAGGAAGTCCTCCAGCCGCTCGTCGGCCGAGTCCCAAATCAGCGTGTGGATCCCGTACCCGTCCAGCGTGTGGGAAGCCTTTCGTTCGGTAAGAGTGACAGGGCAGATGCTAGGGCCGCGTCACAAGCGAAGGGCTAGGCAGGAAATCCGATCGTTGCGCGGTGGCATTATGCCCGCCGCACGTCCCACGCGCGCAACGTTCGGCCCGGGCCGTCCAATGATGGCGCAAGCGCTATTACTCAGAAGTAAAAATCGGCAAGCCCGTCAGGGTCGTCTATCGCGGTTGTCACCGTCTCGCTCACCACCCGCACCAACGCCGCCAAGCTTGGGTTTGGGGAAGGACACCCCATGAGTTCGCTTGCTAGACGCTCGCGACTTCTTGCTACGAACGTGCCAAAGGGCACGTGTATTAACGCTCGAAGCGTCGATGCTGCCCATGTCGTCCTGCGGCGCGGCCACGTCGGCAGCTAGGACGCTCACCTGTGAGTAGTCCAACTTCTCGCTCTACTGCGACATGCCGCTCGTCATGCAGCTGTGGAACGTGTACCGCAGCCGCGCCATCGGCTGCTGGCTCCAGTACAACGGCGCGAGGGTCATCGTGAACGTCCGCTGGGGCGACTGGCGCACGCATCGCGTGTGCTGCGACGGCGTCTCCAAGGGCTGCACCATCGCGGTCGGTACGGTCGGTGCCCTCGCTGACGCCGAGGACAGGGCCTTCTTCGCGGAGGGCCTTGCCTACGTGGTGAGGCGGCTCGCTCCGCGGACGATCGTGGTGTATGGCCCCGCCCCTGACGGGATATTCGGCAAGTACCGCGACGTCGGCATCGACATCGTCCATTTCGACGGCGAGACCTCAGTCGCGCACTCCCGCTGCAGGGAGGTGGCGTGATGGGCACTGGCAAGCATGGCGGCTTTGGCAACACGCTGGGTGCCACCTATCGCGACAGGGTCGGCGGGCCCGTGAAAGAGACCCCAAAGGACCTCGACATGGCGCTGAGCCCTGTCCACTACGCCAGCGTGGTTGCGGGAAAGTACAATATCCACCTGAGGGGATCGGGGCGGAAGACCGAGATTGTGTTCAACCCATCCCTTCCCATCGGCGTGTATGGGAGGACGAGGGCGGCGAATCCGTATGTGATCGAAATCGGCCCAGCGGCTCTTATGAGCGAGGTCGAGCTTGCCAACACGATTGCCCACGAGTTGAACCATGCACGCAGCTTCATTAGGGGAGGCCGGGCTCCTGAGCCAAGGGCCTATCGTTCGGGAAACGCATTGGCTGATTATATCAGAGGAAGGCGGTAGGACATGTGGCATGAAGATGACAGGATGATGGGGATGTACGCCTCTCTTGATGACGGTGGCAGTTCTTTTCTGGGGGTATGCCCTGCATGTGGGGAGAGCCATACCCACGTGCTCATGCACAGGCTCGAACCGTCTGACCCGCGTGGAACCGTTTGGGTGTGGTGCGACTCTTGCGGCAGCTACGTGCATTTCGGTGCGGTCATCCCGGACTGGTGGGAGAACCCCGGGTTCGTTGACGAGGGCCGCCTTGACTCGTTTGTCGACTATCCCGACAGCATCACCGCCAAGGTCGACGAATGGGCAAACGATCTTCTCGGGTAATAACATAGCGAACTAAAGCTTTCGGCTTAAAGAGTGGCTCCCATGACACGATGTCATGGGAGCCGCTCACATTTCGTCACCTTACGCTACAATGGCATTCGAATAGGGGAGCTGGCGCACGCCGGCTGAGATTGGACCCATCGCGGCCCTGACCCTCCAACCTGATCTGGGTAATGC
>JAGAWD010000205.1 GCA_017941585.1 Olsenella sp.
TCACCGGCTGCACCAGGCTCGGCGGCGGGACGGTCGGCTTCGTGCCGTCCCAGCCCAGCGGCGCGAGCGCGTGCAAGCTGGGCGCCGGCGGCGTGCTGACCGACCCGAACAACGACGCCCGCACCTGGTTCTGGGCGCACTACTACGCCGACGGCGAGGGCGTGCTCACTGCCACTGCGACGCCGGATGCCACGCGCGAGCTCGTCGCGTCGAACCGTATCTGCGCCATCGGCAAGTACGTCGGCCTGGGCTTCACCCCCTGGGACGGTGTCACCGGGCCGACGCACCGACAGCACCTCACGAGCGCGTCTTTCGCGGCCGACATGGCGGGCTTCTCGTACCTGAACCTGAACTACCTGTTCTACTCGTGCACGAACCTCGCCAGCGTGGGCGGCCTGGGCAACCTCTCCGGCGTGCGCTCGATGCGCTACACGTTCAGCTCCTGCGCTTTCACTACGATCGACTTCCGGGGCTTCAACCCGTCGACACTCACGGACCTGTTCTACACGTTCTCGGGCTGTAGCAAGCTCACGACCATCCTGGCCGATGCGAGCTGGGCGCTGCCAACGAGCGGCCTCACGGGGTCGCAGTGCTTCTACTCGTGCTCGACGAACTTGGTTGGCGGGAACGGCACCGTGTGGGCGAGCAGCAAAACGGCTTACACGTACTTCCGCATCGACACGGCGAGCACGCCGGGGTATATCACAGCGAGCTAGTGGATGCGGGAAGCATCAGGATACGACCGTCCGCCACTTCGTCGAAGAGCACATCTATATCCTCGTAGACGCCCTGCAGCTCAGAGTCGATGGTGTCAAGGACAAACCTGTCTCGCAGGGCTGGCTTCGTTAAAAGACCCCACTTGAGCTGTTGGTACGAGTACTTCGCAAAGGCAATCCACTGGGGATAGTTGATGGCCATGGGATTCTCCGTGAAGACCACCTTGCCTGCATTAATGGCGGTAGCGGCGGAATGGGCGGTGAACAGCATCGTCCCGAGCTTCGGCATCCTCTCGTGGTCCACGCTGATGGGAATCGCGTTCTTGACGGCAACTCCCTCCTTGATCCGCTTTATGGCATAGCCCATCCGCACGACGACCTCTATGAGCATCGCGCTCATCGACATCGAGCAGAAGTGGATGAAGTCGTACCCCTCGTAGTACATGCCCTGAACGATCTCGGCGACCGTCTGCTCGTACTCGCCGATGCTGCCGAACTGCAGAAGGTTGAACAGCCCCATCATGGGGGCGGGCAGCCCCATCGAGGTTGTCATATCGGACTTGAGATGCGCCACCTGCTTCGCCAAGGCGGCGAATACGTCCGCCTCGGTGCGGTCTGCGTAGTTCTCCATGACCTGCGAGACGAACTTGCCGGCCTTGTCTATGGTTGTCATCCTTCCACTGAGGATGTCGGCCACACCGAACACGAACCCGAGCAGGGGATCATGCCCGAGGGACAGCAGTCTGTGGTAGTAGGCAGATAGCCCTTCGACCCATTCGGTGGTGTTGCGGTTGTCCTGCGCGTCAAACGGGACCTTGCTGACCTTCGAGTTGGCCAGCTTCTCCATCTCCTCGGGCGGAAACCTCCGGTCGAAGGCGTCTCGGATATAGTCGGAGAGCGGTCCTGCCTTGAGCCCGTCGGGTGTCTTCTGCGGAACGCCAACAAGCAGGATGTCCACGGCTCCGGCCAGCAGCCCTGCGGCGACGGCTATCGCAACGTCGAACTTGTCTAGCCTGTGGATCTGGTTGTACTCGTAGTTAAGCCTACGTACGGCAAGTGTGTTTTCCTGAAGCTCCTCTGCAGTGAAAAGGTCCTCGATCTCCATCTCATAGCCGATAGCTCGTTCTGCTTCGGCGCAAAGGTCGTCCCATGACGGAACGCGGAGAATTGCACGCTGCGCCGAGCTGGAGCGAGTTACGTTAGCCGGAAGGGCGTAGCCAAGCTCGCTGAGAAGCCTCTCGCTCGCTGCAATGCGGTCTTCGATTCCGCTTGTGTCAGGTACCTCGATCTCGTCAAGTTGCTTTGCCTGATAGGCGAGGACCTTATTGATGCGCTTCTCGTCTTCCATGGGGTTATGCGGCCTCGTCGATTCCGAGGTCCTGGCGAAGGTCCTTCACAGCACGCTCGAGAAGGACGTTCAGGCTCTGCAGGTAGTCCATTCGCTCCTTGCTGGCGTCGACCTCGTCCTTGAGCGCCTGGATGATTGCCTGGTGCTTTTCGAGGGCGGCCTTGTAGAGACGCTCCTTCTCCTGCTTTAGCTGCTTGTTCTTGAGGTGGGATGCCGTTCCGACACCGACCGCAGCGAGGGCGGCCACGGGAGCCGCCAGAACGAACACGCCTGCAACCATGCCTCCACCCACCAAGCCACCAGCGGCAGCGAGCCCTGACGTGATGCCGGCGGCAGAGAGCCCCACTGTTCCAAGGCCGTATAGCGCGGCAAATGAGCCAACGCCTCCGATGCCCGCACCCAACGCGCCTGCCAACACTTCGGGAATCGAGCTCTCGCGAATCGTGCGGCCTTTGTCATTGAGAGCGGCACCGGCTTCGTTCACTACGTTTACGACCTGCTGCAGGGAATCCCCGCTTTGGAAGATCATGTCCTTCTTCTTTTTCACGTACTCGCCCATGGTCGGACCTCGCTGGGAATAGTCGCTTGCTGATGGTGCCAATTATAAGGCGCATGTACTGGGCATTAGGTCAACCCGTTGTTGACATCTGTACATGCGGTCACGCAAGAATGCGAAGCGGGGCCAAGCATGGTGCCTGACCCCGCAATTATTGGATTGCCTATACTGCCTAGATCGTCTCAAGCTCCCGATACAGCGGATCCCCCTCGCCTACGAGAACGTCCCACCACCACTCGGGGCTCTCGACCCCCGACTGGCAGAGCATATCGAGGAGCTTACTGCGAGCTTCTGGCGGCAGCTGCTCGAAATCTGCGCGCATGGCGTCGAGCATGGCTTTGCTGGTGGAGACCATGTCGTTGCAGATGGCCTTCTTTTCCTCGAGTGAATAGCTTTCGGGCGAATAGCAGCAGAGGTCTGCCTTGAAGTAGGCCATGTCCTCGGCCTGCTGCAGGGCGGTCCAATCGGTGTTCGTGGCTGACATTGCTACCTTCCTTCCTCGGCACCCGAGCTGGGCGTTCGCCTTGTGGGTGCCGTGACTTTGCCGTGACTCTGGCCAAAAAACCAGTGTCATCTTGTTTCGTGCATCGGTACCAGTGTCATCGAAAAGGGCTGGTAGAAGGTACTTTTGTCGTTTCGTGTCATGCACTGTCTAGCTATCGAGACGCCCTCATAACCCGGAGGTCGTAGGTTCAAATCCTGCCCCCGCGACCAAACATGAGGCCCCTGACCAGCAGAAATGGTCAGGGGTTTTTCTTATGGGCAAATCGTCCGGCCCCGATTTGTGGGCGTAGAGATACCGCTAGCGCGACTCGAGCCGCCTACAGCAACCAACTGCAAATGAGCACCAACTCTGCACAGGAGGTATTCGCTATGGCGGAGCACCAAAGATACCTATACGGAGCGGAGGTCGAAGAGACTCCGGGATGAGCGTGACCGACGAGGACGGGCGCTACACGCGCAGGCCCGCCTCAAAGCCTTCCTGAATGCCTCGGTAACCGTTCTTGGCCCGCTCGTTGCAATCGCCGACGGAGACCACCTGGTAAGGCGCATCCGCCAACGTGCCTGCGAGGTTCGTGTTCGCACGTGCGCCAATAGCGACAATGACGGTATCCACATCGCCCAGACGGACCTGATCGCCGCTCTTCTCGTATACAACGGCATCTGCCTCGACACTCTTGACGGCCGCCGAGGTAAGCACGTTCACCCCGTGAGCTGCCAGGCGCTCGAGCAGGAAGGAGGTGGGGGCAGGCTCGCCATCACGCACGATCTGGTCGAGCATCTCCACGATAGTGACGTCCGAGCTACCACCCTCGGCCACGAAATCGGCCGTCTCGGCGCCTACCAAACCACCACCGATGACCACCACACGGTTACCGAACTCGGCACGACCACGCAGGATGTCCTGGGCCACGACCCCGTACTCGCGAAGGCCGGGAATGGGAGGCATCGCGGGACGAGAGCCCACTGCAAGGATGACCGCATCTGGGGCCAACCCGTCGATGGTCTCACGCGTCGCCTCCACACCAAGAAGCACCTCGACCCCAAGCTGTTCGAGCTGTCGTTGCTGCCACGCAACGAACGACGTGAAGTCACCCTTGGCGAGCGGAGCGGCAGCCGCCAGCCACTGGCCACCAAGCTCCTGGGAGCTCTCGAGCAGCGTCACCTTGTGTCCACGCGTGGCA
>JAGAWD010000206.1 GCA_017941585.1 Olsenella sp.
CGCCCTCGCGGAGGAGATACGCGCCGAGGCGGGCGAGGGAGCCAGCCAAGCCGCGCTCGTCGAGCGCGCGTACCTCAGGGTCGCCGGAGCGCTCGCGCGCGGCGAGGGCCTCCCGCTGCTAGAGGACATCGCCGACTCGGCCGCCCTCGCGCACGCGTTCGCCCTACTCGCGTCCGAGCTCGGCGTGGAGTGCGCCGAGGTCGCGTGCGGGGATGGGTCCGCCAGCTGGAACATGGTGCGCGTCGGTGACGCGTGGTACCACGTGGACGCGTGGGCCGCGGCAAAGAGGTACGAGGCCGAGCTCCGCGAGCAGGCGGCCCGGGGGCAGGGGTCGGACGCCGCGTCCCCTGAGGTGTCGCGCGAGTGGCTGCTCGTGGGCGACGGCACCCTGCGCGGGCTGGACGGCTCCCGCGTGGCGTGGGGGCTGGCTGACGGCCAAGACGCCCCCGTCGCCCCCGCGGACTATGACTGGGGATTGCCAAATGGCGAAAACGAGGACTCTGACAAACAAGTTGCTATGCAGCACGAGTTGGTCGCCCCTGATGGAGATGAAATAGGGGGCCAAAGCAAATCCTATACCAACGACTTAATCGCTGACGCACAGCTCATGACAAGTGACACCAGCGGATCCGTCTCCCCGGATTCTCTGGTTGTGAGCGTACATGAATGCGACTTTTCGCTTTCGACAGCTGATAGCATAAAGTGGATACCCATTGAGACAACGACGGATTGTGCCGCGGTTGAGATCACAATCACGGAGCCTGAAGATGGACAATTCGACGCGCCTCTATCCTATTGCATATATGATGCAATGAGCGAAGAAGCCCATATGATATCTGAAAAGGGAGTGAGCCTATATGGCTCTTATGCCATTTCAGAAAATGACACGACTACCCTGAGTTTGCAAAAAAAGGGAACTTACTACCTAGCACTTTTCAACGCATGCCATATCAATCCTTACTATTACTCCGTTGATTCCGTTAACAAGCAAAGCCTTCATTTAGTGATGAAAACCATGGCGAATGATTCAAACGAGGATAACAACGACTATAAGAAAGCCACGAAGCTTCATGAGGGTTCAGAAAAAATGTTCAGGCTTCTCGGAAAGGACGACGTAGACGTATTTAAACTTACCATTCCGGCAAAAGGGGAGATTAAGGTAGGCGTACGTGGCGAACAAGAGTATTTTGACTCAAAAATAGGATATACGATCTATCGAATAGTAAACGGCGAGATGGAGAGAGTCGGTGATCTCGGGGTCTCTAGTTATGCGTCCTTTGCTTTTGACGAGGCATGCGATGAGGTATTCGAAGCTCCAGCCGCTGGGACATATTTCATCGAAGTGGCAAACGCGCATTACTGGAATCCGTACTACTACTCTAGTGGCGCAGACAACAAAACGCCTTTGTTCATTCGCTATGAGTATGTTAGAGACAGCGGCGCACCGTCACAAGAAATGGCGAACCCTGCTTACGCGCTTGCATCGGTGGACATGACCCTCAATGGGGGAACGCGCGACCTTCTCACGACAGCAAAGACCCTCGACGTTGCCGCGGCGGACACGGTCTTCACGCTCACCGCGAGGCTCGAGAACGACGACGTTACACCTAGGGGCTTCAAGCTGTACCAGAAGAGTGGTGAGACGTATCGCCAGATCTCCGAGGCCGGGTCGAACGGCTACTTCGGCGCCATTTCCTATGATGCCTTCACGCCCGGCGAGGTCGTCTACGTCAGTGTCGTGGGCGAGAATGGCGAGATCGCCCAGACGAGGCAGCTCCTCCTGAAGGTGGAGGACTCGCGTCAGGCAGACGTGCCGGCAACGTTCAGCATCGGCGATGGCGTGACGATTACGTTCGGGCAAAACGCATGGCCGCTCAGCGGGATGGAGCTCAGCCTGCCCGTCACGGAATTCCCCATATTGTTCGATGTCTCCTCCGACGGAAAGGTCCGCCTCGGGGTCAACTTGGATGTGAAAATGGAGGCGGACAACGACCCCAGCTGGTTCGAGAAGCTGCACGACCCCAAATACATAGGCGAGATGCTCACGGGGGCGCAGAGCAAGCGCCTGAAGAAGGGGCTCGTGTCGGAGAAGAACTCCAATTTCTCAACCACGGTCGTCGGCTACGCCGAGGGGGTCGTCGGGTCGAGCAAGTACACGGGAATGATAGGCATCAAGCTCAAGTTCGCGTTCTCCAACGAGCACCAGACCGCGATCGCGTTCGTCCCCATCGTGATTGAGACCTCCGGCGGTCTCGAGGCGACGGGCAGCGCCAAGGCAACCGCCCACTGCGAGAGCGGGAGGCTCGTGCTCGACGACGCGTCTCTCAGGGTCGGGGGGAAGGGCTCCGTCGGCGTGTACGGAGGGGTGGGCGTGGCCTACCTCCTCTCGGGCGGCGGGTGGGGCGATGCCTCGAGTGGCCTGTCGTGGCTGTTCTTCCCGGAGGCGGCCTCGGGGCTCGAGGAGGTGTACGTCCAGGGCCGGCTTGGCCTCAAGGCCCTCGTGCTGGGCAAGTCGTTCCCCCTGACGCTCGTCGACAGCGACAAGCACTACCTCTACAAGCGAGACACGTCAACGAACGGCCTC
>JAGAWD010000207.1 GCA_017941585.1 Olsenella sp.
ACTCAGGTCCTCCTCGTGTATGGGGTAGCGGAACCATATGTCCTTCGGCCCCGGCGACCTAAAGTCACGCAGGACAAACTCGAGGCGGTAGGGTATCGCTCCGTGCCAGCGGAGCAGCTCCCTCGACTCCTGAACGTTCTCGTCCCACGCGAGCTCACACATGTCGATGAGGGCGTCGGCATCGCGGGCGAACACGCCGGAACCGCTCGCGCGATCAGCGGCGCTCTTGCCGCCCTGGGCCCCCTTGCTGTGGTGGTGCGTGTAGGCGATGGTGCATCCCAGCCCCTCGGCGAGGCGGTCGAGCTCAGCGCAGAACGCGGTGATGGCGTCGGCATCGTTCTCCGAGCCGGGCTGGACCTTGTACGCGGGGTCGATGATCACGAGGTCGTACTCCCCCAGCTTGCAGGCAGCGAGCATGCGGTCGACGAGCAGGGTGATGTCGCTCACCTTGCCGCGCTGGTTGGCGACCATCAGGTTGCGCGGCACGTCCGCGACGTCGACGCCCATTCTCTCGCACACGCGCTGGACGCGGTGCATGAACTGCGGCATCTGTATCTCGAGGTTGACGTAGAGCACCCGCCCCTGCGCGCACGGGAACCCGAGCCACTCCGACCCGGTGGCCACCGCTACCGCAAGCTCAATCATCAGGTACGACTTGCCCGACTTCGACGCCCCGGCGACGAGCAGTTTGCCTCCCCTGCGTATGACGCCGCCGATTACCTCGGGCGGAAGCTCCGGCAGCAGGTCACGCTCTACGATGGCCGGCACGGTCTCAAAGAGACGATCGTCCTTTGTCTCCGCCGAGCTCTCAGCCTCCCGAACGACTGCCAAGTAGCTCTGCAGGTCCTCCATGGTATTTCACCTCCCCTCAGAGCTGCCCGCGAGCAGCACGCCACCACCTCGAGCCTGCCAGCCCTTCGGTGGGCATCCGAACAGCTGGCAGGCTCTTTCCCATCCAATGCGGCACGACACGTACAGCCCACGGGCAGCTCACGCGCGCAGGTGGCGGGGCATGCCCCACACGCCTCACTCCTCGCCAACATTCTTGCCAAGAGCCTCCTTGGCAGTCGGGAAGACTGCGTCACGGCAAACGCGCCAGCGCCCATTGACCTTGTCGGCGGGAATTCTCCCCTTGGCTATGCCGCGCCTGATGGAGCCCACATGCTCCCCGGTGCAGTCCGCGAGCTGCTGGGGCGTCAGGAACAGCGGCAGGTCCTCGAACTTGCCCATGTCGCTCACCTCCCTCCGCACGCACTTCCTTGCAGTCCTTCTTCAGCAGGAACGGACGCCTCAATCGTCCGCACCGCACCACACGAGACAAATTAGCACAATATGAATTCATATATTGAGATTGTCTCATTTTGTGCTATTGTTTAGTTGTCAGCAATGGACAAAAGTGTTCTCAAATGATTCGAATCGTTGCAAGACACACCACTTGCTGGCATTGGCTCGGAGGCACCACTCCACGGTTCCTCCACGATCGAAGGAAGGTGGCATGGCTAAGAACATCCAAGACCTCAGGAGGGAGGCAGGCTTCAGGAGCGGGCGGGACTTCGCCGTCGAGCTCGGCATCCCGCCCTCGACCTACGCGCGCTACGAGCACACGCCCGAGGCAATCCCGCTGAGGCAGGCATGGGCCATCGCGGACAGGCTCGGCTGCTCCATCGACATGGTGGTCGGCCGCAAGCCTATCGACGTCGAGGATATGCGTGGCGACGTGCAGAAGTACTACGACGCCCTCTCCGGCGACGCACGCTCGCTCATGGACGACTTCATGGAGTTCGTCTCGCTGCGCGAGGCGCGCGACGCCGCCAGGAGGCAGAGGGAGGAGGAGTACCGCTTTGCCTCGTACGCCCGCTACTACGAGAGGCGCTTCCTCCAGCTGGTGGACGAGGGCGGCCACACAGCCGAGACGATTCTCTACGGCTCGAGCGACGAGGTGCGCACAGCGTACGAAGAGTTCGTCAGGGCATGCTTCGCTGAAAAGCGCTCGGAGGCCATCGAGGAACGCTGCAACATGCTTAGATCGGAAATCGGCGCCAGGCTCGAGATGGCGGACTTCGGTGATGGCGAGGGGACCAGCCTCGCAGCGACATCAGGCATCCT